>CABZAL010000008.1 GCA_902523675.1 uncultured Alphaproteobacteria bacterium
AATCCACCAAAAGGATTCAAATAAGTAGATATTTTTCCAGTATTTACACCAACCATTCCAAATTCTAATTTTTCAGAAATATTCCAGATTCTCTTTGAATTTTGTGAATAAAAATAGGCTGCCAGCCCGTATGATGTATCATTACACATTTTTATAAGAGATTCATCATTTTTAAAGGTTATAATTGGTACCAATGGTCCAAAATTCTCGTTATTAAATGCCATCATTTTTGACGTAACATTACTTAAAATTGTTGGTTGAAAAAAAAGTTCTCCTACAGTACTTACCGATCCCCCACATAAAAGATTCGCTCCTTTTTTTAAAGCATCTTTAATATGACTTTTTAGTTTTAAAATTGCTTTGGTATTTATTAAAGGGCCAATATCACTATTTTTCATACCATCACCAATTTTTAAACTCTCAATTTTATTAATTAAAAGGTCTAAAAAAATTTTTTCTACAGATTCTTGAACAAATACTCTATTTGCTGATATGCAAGTTTGACCTGCATTTCGAAACTTAGAATCTATTAATCCATTAACAGCATTTTCTAAATTTGAATCATCGAATACTACAAAAGGAGCATTACCACCTAATTCTAATGAAACACTTTTAACTGTATTTGAAGCATTTCTCATTAAAAGTTTACCTACAAGTGTGGAACCGGTAAATGTTATTTTTTTTACGAAAGGATGAGTTGACAAACTTTTTCCAATAATTTTAGGGTTTCCGTTTACTACATTTAAAACACCTGGTGGAACTCCTGCCTCCAGAGCTAACTCAGCTAATTTGATTGAGGTAATAGGGGTTAATTCAGAGGGTTTTAATACTACTGTACAACCACACGCCATAGCTGCAGATGTTTTTCGAGTTACCATCGCCAAAGGAAAATTCCACGGTGTAATCGCTGAAACAACACCAATAGGTTGTTTTATTGTCATCATTTTTTTTTTGATATCAGGAGAATTAAAAATTTCTCCAGATACTCTTAGTGATTGTTCAATAAAACTTGCTCCATATTCTACTTCAGCCTCTGATTCTTTTAATGGTTTTCCAGACTCCAAAGTAATAATTTTAGAAATTTCTTTTTTATTTTTTTTAATTAATGAATACCATTTTTTTAGTATGTCAGATCTATACTTCGCAGTATTTCCAGACCAATTTGGAAATGCATTGTGAGCAGCCTCAATCGCTTTTTTAGCTCCCTGACTTCCAACATCATAAAAATACCCTATTATTTTTTGATTTGCTGGGTTCTCTATCGGTAGTTTCTTTGAACTCTTAACCCAATTTCCAGCAATAAGTGAATAATAATCTTGCATCGTTAACTGTAGTTGAGATTTAGAATAAAATAAAAGGGATATTTAAAAATATCCCTTTTATAGTTAATGGAAAACAAGCTTGCATAATTAAGAACGACATACATCTGAAATATTTAATTAGGTAAATTTTTATAAAATTGTGATAATTTCTCGTTAAATTCATTTTCTGAAATAGATTGCTTTTTAGTTTGAATTATACAATCTTCCATTACCTCTGATCCAAGGTATTTTAGTTGTAACCTTAAACCCTCTACAAAATTTTTTCCATTACCTCCAGAAGAACTACAAATAAGCATTTTTTTATTAATAAAAGCCTCTTTCCAATCAGTTGTAGCCCTACTAATCCATGCAATAGCATTTGTTAATATGGGTGATATTCCACCGTTATATTCTGGCGAGCACCAAACTATAGCTTTCGAACTAAGTAGAAAATCTTTAATTTTTCCTATGTCTTCTGGGAAATCTTCATTGTTTTTAAACTGCATTTCTAATGTTGGTGTAAATAAAGGTAAAGAAAAGTCTTCCAAACATATAAGCTCTGTAACTGTGGGCGCTAAACCATCAAAAAAGTTCTTTATCTTTTTTGACATATCAAAATTACTGTTTCTTGTAGAAGATATAATCAATATTTTTTCCATAATTAGTAAAATAAACTAGTTAATATCTAATGCAAACTTTTTTAATGTTTCGATATCAATTTTTTTTAATACCAATTTATTTGTGGCTTTTAAAAAAATCTTCGGAGCAACGTTATTGTTGAGTGCTTCGATCCATCTATCAACGCATACGCACCATTTATCCCCTTGTTTTAAACCTGGAAAATTAAATTCTGGTTTAGGTGTTTTTAAATCGTTACCTCGTTCAAATGAAAAATCCAGAAACTTTTGGTCAATCAAACAACATACAAAATGCTGTCCAAAATCACTAACTGAACCTGTACAAATTCCATTTCTTAAAAATCCAGTCAATGGTTTTTTGGAACAAATCTCTAATTTTAGTCCCAACACATTAGTATTTACTAATCCTTGTTTATTTTTCATTAAAATTCTTTTTATTTCTTAGTTTAGATCTCTTTACTTCAGATAATCCAAATGTCTCTTTAACAAAAAAAGTCTTGGTTTTCAATTCTTTATCACTCCTTATTATTTCATTTGATTTAATCATTTTTTTTTCTTTTAAAGTTTTTATTAACTGCGAAGGTATTTTATTAATATTCCCGGCGATAAAAAGTTTAGAATTAATTTCAAAATCTTTTAAAATTACAAAATTATCAGTCAAATTGGAATCATCAGATAAAAAATTAATGATTGGGTTACCATTAACATCTCTGTTTTTTTCTGAAAATATTTGGATAGTATCCTTTGGCTTCTCTTTTTTTTTTTCAGAAACCTTAATTTTCTTTTTTATTTTTTTTACATCCTTTTTTCTATTTAATGTTGATTTGAGAAAATCAATTCTAGCTGACAACTTACTTATTTTTAATGTTTCACTATCTAAATCTCTAAACTTATCATCTTCTGAATCAATTGACCGTGTTGGTTTCTGTTCAATTTTTTTTTTGTAATAATTTTTTGCTTTGAAGATATCTTGGTGAAATTTTGAATCTTTTGTCATTACTTTATTTTATAATATAAAACTTTATGTAAACCTATGTCTTTTATAGTAAATTTATCTCCTGTGACTGTAAAGCCATTCTTCTCATAAAATCTAATACTTTCTAGCCTAGAATTACACCATAAAATTTCATAATGCATAAATTCATAGATTTTTCTTTTTACTTCCTCTAATAAAATACTTCCAAATCCTTTTCTTTGATAAGCTAATTTTGTTGCCATACCTCTAATTTGTATTGTTTTTTTTTTAAGAAAATATTTACAAGGAGTTTCAATTAAAGATAGAATACTTAAAATTTTGTCATCCCTAGATAAACCATAATGTATAGTTTTTAAATGTGTATCAAGTTCATATCTTGCATAAGACTTAGAAAAATTTAAATATAACACTTCCTCTCTTATCTCTCTAACATCTTCTAGATTTATGGTTGATATTTTATATTTTTTTTTTTCTTTTAGGGACTGGATCATAACCTGATTTACATAGTGGGTGACATCTAAAAATTCTTTTTAAACTTAAAATACTTCCCTTTAAAAACCCAAAATCTTTTAAAGCCTGTATAGAATAATCAGAACAGCTAGGAAAAAAACGACAATTTACTCCAATAAACGGAGAAATAAATATTTTGTAAATTTTAATAAAAAAAATAATTAGACTTGTCAAAGTTTTATTCATTATCTTTTTCAATTTTCCTCCAAATAGTTCTATTATTTTGATCCTCAATTTCAATTCCCATTTTATTTAATTTGGAACGGATATCATCAGCTAAAGCAAAATTTTTATTAATTCTTGCATTATTTCTCTTTTCAATTAGCTCTTCAATGTTAGTTAGATTTTTTGAATTTTTATTACCAATTCCTAACCACTCTGATGGATTTTTTTTTAAAATTCCTAAAAAAACTGAAGAACTATAAATTGTTTTTTTTAAACTTTTACTGTTTAAATTACTTTTAATTGATAAGTCATTAATGAGCTTATTTAAAACGGCTAGTGCTTTTGGAGTGTTAAGATCATCTAAGAGTGATTCTATTATATCATCAGAAATATCTTTAATATCATATTTATATTCCTCGAAATTTTCGTCGTTCAAAAATATTCTGTAAAATCTATTAAGTGTTGCTTGTGATTGTTGTAATAAATTTTTATTCCAATTTAAAGGTTGTCTATAGTGTGAAGAAATTAAAGAAAATCTTATCGTTTCGCTTGGATACTTTTTTAATAATTCATTAACTAACTGAATATTTCCTAATGATTTAGACATTTTTTCACCATTGGATAAAACAAAACCATTATGAAACCAGTACCTAGCAAATAGTTTAGGATCTTTTTCATTATTTAACGAACATGACTGAGCTATTTCGTTTTCATGATGAGGAAATGTTAAATCTATTCCCCCTGCATGAATATCAAAGGGTAATCCTAAACAAGATTCTGACATTGCTGAACATTCAAGGTGCCAGCCTGGTCTTCCATAGCCCCATGGTGAATTCCAACCTGGCTCATTTTGTTTACTTGGTTTCCATAAAACAAAATCCCCTGCGTACTTTTTATATGGTGCAACTTCAACCCTACTGCCTGAGATTTGTTCTTCTTTAGATCTTTTTGACAAACAACCGTAAGATGAAAATGAAGGGACATGAAATAAAACGTGATTATTGGCTAGATACGCATTTTTATTTTTAATTAGTTTTTCTACTAAAATTATCATTTCTTCAATATACTCGGTTGCTCTTGGTTGAATATCAGGTTTATTAATTCCTAAGGAATGCATATCCTGATTATAAATTTTTAAAAACTTGTTCGTTATTTCCTCAATCGGTACATTTTGATTTTTTGCCGCTAAAATTATTTTGTCGTCAATATCAGTTATATTAGAGGTATAAGTAACATTATCATAAATCAATCTTAATACTTTTACAAGAAGATCGCATACGATAGACATTCTAGCATTACCAACGTGAGCATAATCATAAACTGTTGGGCCACAGGCATAAACTCTTATATTTTTTTTGTCTATGGGAACAAAATTAATTTTCTTTTTATCAAGAGTATTAAATATTTTAAGTTTCAGTGTCATAAATTTTTCATATTTACTTTATATTTTAATATAATTAATAAATATTAAATTTGGTCAACAAATTAAATAATTATGATTCAACAAAATACATCATTTTTTAAATCATGAAAGTCGTAAGTGTTATGAATACCAAGGGAGGTGTAGGAAAATCAACACTCACTTCAAACCTAGTGGGCTTTACCAAACAGATGGGGTTTGAAGTTGCAATTTGTGATTTGGACAAACAAAATACGCTCACCTACTGGCATAAAAAAAGTAAACTAAACTTGCTGGAACTCAAAATCAATGATTTAAATAAAATAAAAGAAATTAAAAATATAGATTATTTATTTATTGATACACCAGCAGCTATTAAAAAAAATCTAATTTACAAAATAACTGAAATCTCCAATTTCTGTATTATTCCATTTACTGAAAGTATGATTGATATGCGAACAACAAAAAAATTTTTAGGAAAACTTAAAAAATTTAAAAATAATAAAAAGCTCAAATTTTTTTTAGTTTTAAATAAATTGAGATTTTCAAAAAATAATATTCTTAGAATAAAAGATATTGAGGATAAATTACTAACTAAAGTCCATGTAACTATTTTAAGTACAAAAAACTTTGATAAACAAATGGAAAAAGGATCAATAATTACAAAATCAAATTATTCAAAGACTTTTCATATTCGCGACCAATTGATTAATTTAATAAATAAAATCTAAAAATTTAATCTAAAATTTCTTTGATCTTACACTCAGTTTTTTCAACTTCAATAGATTTTATTAATTCGTTATAGTGTGTTTTATTTTTTTCATTTTTAATTTCTTCTAACTTTTTTAATTTAAGTTCTTTTCGAACTAAGTAATTAATTTCCACGTAACAGTTTACGATTTCTCCTTCTTCATATAAAACTTTTTTTACTAACTTCTTATCTTCAAACTCTTTATAATATCCATCTAAGAAATTATTTTTCATGTGAAATGTTTTTGTTCTCACACCATTGTTAAATTTTTTGAAAACACCATGTTCTTCTCCATCTAAATAATTTTTAATGTTTGTTAATTTTTCGTTGTCATCAAATATATAGCAAGTTCCACTGAACTTAATAAAGGTATATTTCAAAAGAAAAAAACCATTTTGTTTTATCACATCGTCACAACTAAAAATTTTTTCTTTCGAGTAACCACTTATAAAGCTAAAAACAATAAAAAAAAATAAAAGTAATCTCATTTATGATAAAAAATATACAGTCATTGGCATAGTAATTATTTTAAACCAAAAAAAAAAGATTTTTAAAAAAAATTAAAAAATGTCGTCTAATCTTAATTTACTTTTTTATAACCCCATCTATTTTCAGCTAAATCCTTAAGCTTATTAATTTCTCTCGGTATTCTAATTAAAAAACTTTTAAATTTTATGATTTTTTTTGTTAATAACATATCTGACTCATTGTAAAGATTAAAGATATGTACTTTTTAACTCATGTACTATGAGTCACTTTATAACCATGTGAATGGATTTATTATAATATTTAATTTTTTATATATTACAATATTAAAAAATATAACAAATTATTCAGAGGAGAATATTTTATTTGTATTCATTCTTTCAATTTTTTTTGAATAACTAGAAATCATGCCATAACAGATCAAAATTAAAATGAATATCAATGGAAAAAATTTTTTCATTATCTCTACTTAGGTGCTAAATTAATTTCTAATATCTCATTACTTGATCCTAATCGCATTTTGGGCCCCCAACAACCCAAACCAGAAGAAACATATAAAGTTGATCCATACTTTTTATAAATCCCATAACAAAACTTAAATTTTAACTTTACTAGTAAATTAAATGGAAAAATTTGACCGTTGTGTGTGTGACCCGACAAAACTAAATCAACTTTATTTCTTATAAAACTCCATACTGAGGGTTTATGAACTAAAACTAAATTAAACAAATGCTCTTTTTTCAATTTTAAGGCAAGTTTTTTTTGTGATGAAACAGTTTGATTGTCGTTCAAACCTATTATATTCAAATTTTTATATATTAACGATGAATTATTCAAATACAAAACCCCGTTTCTTTGTAAAACTTCTAATATTTCATGTGTATTATTTAAGTAATATTCATGGTTTCCAGTTACAAAAAAAATTTTTTTTTTCAAAAGTTTAAATTTTTCTAAATATTTTATTTTGAAGGAACTTGAATCAATCAAATCTCCACCAATTAAAAGAAAATCATATTGAATTTTATTTAGAATTGAGATTACTTTATCCAAATATTCTTTTGAATTTGAACCCAAATGGAAATCACTAAGAAATATAAATTTTAAATTATTCTTAACTTTATCGGAGGTGATCTTTATATTTTTTTTTTTTATTACACTTCCCTTAAAAATAGAATACGTAACCAAAAAAATATTTAAACATAAAAAAACTAAAAAGATTATATTTGTACTCAAGAAAGTAGTATTTTTAATTAATATTGCGACACTCGATATGAAAAAACTTACGAAACCGATTCCAATTCCGTAGTATAGTAGTTTTTTGTTTAATAAATTCCTTCTTATTATTAATATCAAAAAAACACTCACCAAGAAAAATAAAAAATTTGTTAACGATAATAAGTCAAAAGAGTTTGTTGCAACTAAATTGTAATAAGTTAAATAGGGAAAGAAAAATAACAAATAAAATATTACCGTAGTCATAAAAAAATTGGTAAATATTTTTAATCCCTGCATTGTATGAACTTAACGTAAACCAAGCTTTTCAATAATCTGTGGTATATTTTTTTTAAAATTAAAAAAGCCTTTGCGAGAAAAACCCCAGCAATAGATATCTTCTTTTTTGTAAATATAATGCAAATTAATTTTATATTTTTCTTCACAATTCTTTAAATAATCATAATTTTCTCCAACGCATGGATAAATAACGTCTAAATTATTTTCATTTATTATTGAAGAATCAAACTTTTTAAGTTTTATAATTTTTTTACTCTTAAATTCACTGCAAAAATCATCAATAAGTTTTGATTTAAAGTTTAAAACATTTTCACTTAATTCTAAATTTCTACTTTCATTATCGAGTAATAAAATATAAATTTTTTGATATTCCTCAAAAAAATCTTTCCTGTCTAAAATATTTAGATCATTTTCAAATAAAATTAAATTATCATTTTTTTTCTGATTGTACTTTGGTAACTCCTCTTCAATATCATAGCTAACTTTTGATATAAGTGCTTTAGCTTGTTCTTCTAGAAAAATATTAGAAAATCTCCCTCCCGTAAACTTTTCAATGTTCCATGACTTAGCTACATAGTGTTTGCCAACTGTTTGTAAACCAGCAACCCATCTCCAGCTTAATGTGTTCGATGCTGTGTCACCATCATTCAAATATTTTAAAAATAGCTTAGCTCCTAACTCCCATGGTAATTTTAGTGTGAATATCCAAATACTAGCGAACCACATTCGAGTATGATTATGGAGGTAGTTTTTATTTTTTAATTCTTCCATCCACTTATTGAAACAGTCTACATTAGTCTTTCCATTGTAAGCATAAGAAAATCCTCTTGGCTCAATAATTTCATTTGTTGCACTAACATAGTCTTTCCAAACTCTCGGTCTTAGTTCTAGCCAACCTTTCCAGTAGATTCTCCAGAAAACTTCATGAATAAATTTTTCAACTTTTTCATATTTGAATTCTTTTAAAACTTCTTTCAAAATATAATATTCACTTATAATTCCATGTGAAATATACTTAGAAAGATACGATACACTATTTTTTTCTTTTTTACCAAAATCAAAGTTTCTTAACTGACTATATGAAGAAAGTTTATTATCAATAAACTCTTTTAACTCTTTTTGCGATTGTGAATAATGTGTTGGATTATGCATATCAAAATATTAATGGAAAACTTATTTATTTTTACTTACCAATAAAATAATCATCTTCAAAATTCCCACTTTTGGTTTTTCCATCTACATATTTTAGAGTGCCTTTACCGTGTCTTTTTCCTAACTTCCAAAATCCTTCGTAAATAACGCCATCAGGATACTTATATACCCCAAAACCATGCTTTTCACCATTCCTAAATTCTCCTTTGAAGTTTGAACCATGTTCCCAACAATTAAATTCACCCATGCCACTTTCCTTCCCATTTAAAAATTCACCTCTATACGTTGCGCCATCTGAATAAGTAAATGTTCCTTTACCATTGTAGAGACCATTTTTAAATTCGCCCACGTATGCTGTTCCGTTTTTAGCTACTGAACCAATACAATTATTCCACATCATATGGTTTTCTCCATTACACTTTATTTTCTTGGTATCTGCATTCAAAAGACCAAAAAACAGTATTAAAAAGGGAAAAAAAAAGATATTAAGCATAAAGTTTTTTTTTTAATTTTTAGTCAAAATGTATAATATATATAAATTGTAAAGAAAAATATGATTTACAATATATTATTAAAATCTTTACCTTTCATCTTAGCCAATTTTCAATATAACATGAAAAATCTGGAAAATATCTTGAAATTTCTGATAATTCAAAAGTTCCTAGAATTGAGGTATTGTCTTCCCTTTCTAATAAAAATTCAAAACTAAACATTAAAAGCTCTTCTTTAGTTTTAAGATTCTTCGTTAGTTTTTTTAAAGTCAGATCAGATAATACGACAACATGTTCTGTAATCGTTTTTTTTTTCACAATCACCACAAATTCATTGTTATTAATTTTTTTGATGTTAATAAACACTATTCTTTAATTAGTTTTAGATTCTCTAAGAAATACGAAATTATCTAATTTTTGATATGATCATCCATAAAAATCTTATTGATAAAAAGTTTCTTATAACTCCAATTACATAAGTTAAAGCTGCAGCCGTAAGAATACTTTTGCAAGCCTTATGGTATTGAATTGGTACTTTTTGTTTAATAATAGGATACGCTCTATTAAAACTAGCATCGAATTCTACATCCAATGTTAAAATTTGAATTATGATACTGATGGATAAAGAAAACGCTGCTACCATAAAACATAATTTCAAAAAAACTATTGAACCCGTTGACAATACGATAGGCAATGCAGAGTATAAGACAATATTACCGATATTTAATATCCATGATGTCTTTTTCACAATAATGTTTCTTCTTTCTAATGGTTTATAATTTTCTTTATGTTGAAGAGCATGTCCTATTTCATGACAAATAATTGAGATTGCTGTCAAACTTTTTTTTGAAATTCTTTCCTCAAGCACTTTTACTTTTCTTTCTTTTAAATCATAGTGATCGCCTACTAAAGTTTTTTCAATTTTAACATTTAATAATTTATTTTCCTCTAAAACTTGATTGCCAAATTCTAATCCGTTAAAAGGCATATTTATGAGTGTCTTATTATTTTTATTTAAAATATAATTAAGCCAAACAACTGGAAGGATAAATAAAGAAAAAAAAACTAAAATTATAAGTAACATCATTTAAACTTTCTGTAATGTAAATAATTACAACGTTTCATTCAAAACATATTTTAAAATTTTTACAGCTTGATCTTGACTTTTTGCAACTGCAGATGCTGCAGCATCAACTTCCTTAAGTGCATGCTGATTAACTTCATCATGAATTACTATGATTGATTTATTTAGAGCTGCAGCATAACCAGCATCAAAAGCTGCGTTCCACTGTCTATATTTATCTCCAAATTTAACTATTACAACATCACAATCTTTAATTGATTTTTTTGTTTTAATAGAATTAATCTTTGCACCTTTATTGTCTTTCCAAAATTGTTTTTCTTCATTTCCTAGGATTTCAACTCCGCAATTATCTGAGGCCTCATGATTAGTAATAGGAGAAGAAAAATTCACTTCTAGATCTTCTTTTCTACATAATTCTTTAATTTCTTCTCTCCAATTAGAATGAATTTCTCCTGACAGGTAAACATTTAACATCATTTAGACTCCTTTAAGTAAAATGGTATCATAAACATTTAAATAATTTTCATTTTAAAAAATTACAAGATTAAACTTTAAAAGTTTTCTTTCTTCAGGATTTTCATTCCTTCATTTAGTCCATCTAAATTAAGAGAAACCATCCTATTCCTAAAAATATTTTTTACTAAAACAATTGATTCCGTATAGTCCCAGTTTTCTTTTGGAATTGGATTAATCCATAGATGATAGCGCCACTTATTGACTATCCTTTCTAACCAAACTTTGCCAGATTCTTTATTAAAATGTTCGATGCCTGCTCCTGGTATCATTACCTCATAAGGACTCATAGAAGCATCACCTAAAAAAATACACTTATATTCCCTTCCATATGTATTTAAAACATCTTGAGTTGAATATTTTTTATTCCATCTTCTTGAATTTTCTTTCCAGACATACTCATACAAACAATTGTGAAAATAAAAGTATTCAAGATTTTTAAAAGTATATTTTGCTGCTGAAAATAAACTCTCAATTTGCTTAACGTAAATGTCCATTGAGCCACCAACATCTAAAAACAGAAGTAAATTAATTGAATTTTCTTTTGTTTTCATTTTTTTTATTTCAATAATTCCATTCCTTGCAGTGTAATCAATGGTTTCATCTAGATCTAATTCTTCGTCATTTCCCGTTCTTGACCATTGTCGAAGTTTTTTTAAAACTATTTTAAAACTCCTATTGTTTAGTTCACCTGAATTGTCAAAATCTTTAAAAATTCTTTTTTCCCAGATTTTTACTGCTTTATAATTTCTTCCGTCTTTCTGACCAATTCTAATTCCTTCTGGATTAAATCCATATGCGCCAAAATGGGATGTGCCTGATGTTCCAATCCATTTATTCCCACCTGTATGTCTTTTTTTTTGTTCTTTAATCCTTTTTTGTAATTCTTTAATAAGTTTTTCAAAATCACCAAAAGCTTTTATCTTTTTAATTTCTTCGTTTGAAAAATGCCTTTGAAAAAATTTTTCCAACCAATAATTTGGTACTTTTAAAAACTCAATAATATTTTCTAATTCTATAGCTTCTATCGAGTTAAAGTATTTTTCGAATATTACGTCGAAAGTATCTAGTAATTTTTCATCTTTGACAAGAATTGATCTTGCTAAAAAATAAAAATTATCAGAATTATATGAAATTGAACTTGAATTAAGTGCGCTCAAAAATATTAAAAATTCATTTAGTGATACAGGAATTCTTGATTCTTTTAATTTTAGAAAAAAATTTAAAAACACTTCTAACTTTCCCCACGAGAAAGAAAGGCAAGTTGTTCAAATAACTCAATATCTTGTTCATTTTTTATAAGAGCACCATAAAGTTTTGGTAATATATTTTTGCTACTTTTTTTTATGTCCTCTAAATTCAAGTCATCAACTAATAATAGTTTTATCCAGTCCAACGCTTCAGATGTCGAAGGTTTTTTTTTTAAACCAGGAGTTTCACGTATTGTAAAAAAACTTTTTAATGCAGAATCTAGTAATGATTTTTTAATATTGGGGTGATGTACTTGTACAATTTTTTTTAATGTCTCAAAATTTGGAAAACGAATATAATGAAAGAAACATCTCCTCAAAAAAGCTTCAGGAAGCTCTTTCTCGTTATTTGATGTTATAATAACAATTGGTCTATTTTTAGCTCTCACGTATTCACCAGTTTCATAAACAAAAAATTCCATTTTATCTATTTCCTGAAGTAAATCATTTGGAAATTCAATATCCGCTTTGTCAATTTCATCAATAAGCAAAACAGTTTTTTTTGAAGATTCGAATGATTCCCAAATTTTTCCTTTTATGACATATTTATTTAAATTATCGATCTTAGCGCTTTTTAATTGGCTATCTCTTAGTCTATTTATGGCATCAAATTCATACAAACCCTGTTGAGCTTTTGTGGTGGATTTTATATTCCATTCTATAATATTTAAACCTAAACCTTGGGCTATTTGTCGAGCTAATTCTGTTTTTCCAGTTCCAGGTTCACCCTTTATCAGAAGTGGTTTCTCTAGTTCAATGGAAGCATTAACAGCAACCATTAAATCCTGAGTGGTTATATAATTTTTTGTACCAGAAAATTTCATTTCAATATGTTTTTGACTATGAAAAGTTTTTAAAGCTATAAAAAAACTGCTTTTATTTATTTAAAATATATACATATTATAAACATGCAACATAACATAAAACTTGCTCTTGTAATTAGTGTTTATTTCTTTTTTATTGTTTTATTAAATTCTTCAGTATTATTTGCAGAAAAAACAACGGATAATACTAATAAAAATTTACATAAATATTGTAAAGATTCATTACAATGGTATGAAGATCATCCAACTTACAAGGGCGAATTTGTCCGAGTTTTAGATTATTGTATCAAATATGCTAAAGATGTCAGTCCTGAAGGTTATGAAGTTAATCCAATATTGTCTGATTTTGGTAGCATAAATGGAGTTAATACCAGACCAAGAGATAATGTTCACCAAGGAATTGATATAATTGGACCTAGTGAACAACCCATAATAGCAATTAAGGACGGTACAGTTTTAGAGACCACAATTGAAGACTGCTGGGGGTCTACTGTAATCATTGACCATGGAAAATCATTTGATGACAAGAGGCTAATTGCTATTTATGGCCATGTAGGTGATTTTAAAGTGAATGAAAACGATAAAGTTAAAAGAGGTGATGTGATTGCAACCTTACCTGAAAAAGTAAAATATAGATGCATGGCAAGAGTAAGACATCTTCATCTTCAAATAGGCCAAAGATATTGTAAAAAAGAAGAAAAAGATAACTGGGGGTGTAAATATTTTATTAAAGATTTTTATCGATCACTTAATCCTCATAATTATTGGTCCGATGGTCCGAACAAAGTGTCATGTTTTGAAACAGAAAAAAGCTATGCCAAGGGAACAATTACGTTTCCATTACCATGCAGAAAAAATTAATGTTTTTTTTCACGTATCAATAAACCTATTTTCATTTTGATTCAATTAGGTCTACAAGCTTTTCCTCAATTTCATGAATATCATAGTCTAAATCTCCTATAGAGGCTTTAATCATCTCAAGATCGTCTAAAATTTGATTTTGATTAGAATGTGTGTAATTCAAGATTAATATTAAGGTTAATAGAATAATTAAGATACCAATTAAGCCTATATTGATTTTTGTCATAATTTTCTCCTATGTATGATTTTTTTAATCAAATTATTTCTTTTTAAAGTTTAAATTTTCTTTACCAGTGTTAAATATATATAAATAATTTTAATTTAACCTAATTTAAGGAAACAAAATGTTATACAATTTAATAGACAAGCTAAATTATAGCTACAAATTTGAAGAAGCCAAGGCGCATTGTGATATACCATGTAAAATTTATGATCCAATAATTGCTCAAATTGCAGTATTAACTATGATTAGAACAATTGATCTAATTAATGAATTAGAAGAAAAAGATAGTCTAACAACTACTGATAAAGCACAATTTTCTAGATTAGTTTCACAAAAAGAAGAACATGGAATTAAAGTAAAAGAAGAAGTCAGAGTAATTTGGGGAGATTATTTCAAAGAACCACAAATTTCAGCATTTCCTGAAATTCACGATCTAACTCATAAAATAATGCTTGGAGCATCTAAGTCTAAACAAAATGTTGACAAAAAAGCCTCACTTGAATTATTAGATAATGTTAATAGATTTGCTGAAATTTTTTGGAAAACAAAAAACGTAAATACTTTCAAAGCATCTTCACCGTATCCACCTTCTTTAGAATTAGTCTATCCTGATTTGAAAGGTTAAAAATTGTTTGGATATAAGATTTATAAGGTGAGAGGTATTAGCATGTCTCCTGAAATAGTCGATAAATCCTATGTTATAGTAAAACAAAATAATAAAGCTAATTGGTTTCCAAAAAAAAACTCCATATTAATTTTTAATCATGAAAAATATGGAATATTAGTGAAAAAATTGACAGAAGCTGATAATCATGGAAACCATTGGTTTTGTAGTAACCGGAAGTATAGTTTATCAAAAGAGCAGATCGGACCAATAAAAAAAGAAAATATATATGGCAAAGTTTTATTGGTTATATCGAAAAAAAATATAGGCTTTTATATTTAAAACCTTCCAAAACTAATGAAAATAATTTTTTGAATTTTATTGTATAAATAGATGTTTTTAATTAATAATTTTTTTGGGTAAATCTTAGTTGAAGTTCTGACCAATTCTTAGTACCACATCCGTTCCACACTACTCCACAGTAACCGATTATATTTGAAAGGTGAAAAACTCAAAGTATCTCACCTTTACTTAACATTCAGTATTTCTAAAAGATATAATAACTTAACTAAAGACTTGTCTCAATGGACAACAAAACAAGAAGAAATTCATTCTTTAATTGAATCACTACAAGATAAAGGACTGGGTTATAGAAAAATATCTCAGTACCTCAATTCAAAAAAAATAGAAACAAAAAGAAATACTACTTGGACTAATTCAAAAGTTCATTCTTATCTAAAAAAATATAAAGAAAGGATAAAAAGACAAAATTATAGAAATTAATTTTACGAAATGAAATGGGTTGGTAAAATGAAATTAAGGAATTTCTAATGAAAAAATTATTACTAACATTTATTTGTTTGTTTGTGTTTTCTGAAACTAGGTCTAGTGAGGATACAATAGAGGGTAAAATGAATTGTGTTATCAAAGACCAAGTTGTAAAAGATATTGATGAGGGAAAAGTTTCAACTTTTAGCGGAATTAAAGGTGAATTATCAACTGGGGACTCATTTAAATTAAGTTATAAATTTATATTTCCTAGTTCTTTTGCTTTGAAAACAAGTTTGCTTGGTGACATTGAAATGCTATTTAATTTAAAAGAAAGCACTTCTGTTTTTATAGAAAAAAAATATCAACTTATAGAGGCAATAAATAGACCATATCAAGAAATATTTCTTCATCAAACACTTATCTTAAGAAGAAACAAATTTTCTGTTGGTTACATGGGAGAAACAATTTTTAAATTAAATAGATATTATAAAGGAGACTGGGAAGGAGCATTCATAAGTTTAACAAATTTAGCAGAACAACCCATACAATCTTGGAATTTATTTTTTGATTGCAAACATACTTCAACAGATAACTATACAAAAGTTTTTGAATCTTTAATTAATTCAAAACCTTAGTGGTTGTAAACATGAATAACAAAATTCACCCAATAAATCTCCTCCACAGTGACCATTAATATTAGAAATCAATAATGAACAAAATATTACTCATACTGATTTGTTTGTTTGTATCATCTTGTAGTGAAAATCAATCAGTTAAGTTTCTTAAATGTATTTTTTATGAGCATGAACACCATCCAGATATAAAAAGACTTTTTAGTTCCTTTTATTTAGACCAACAAAACGAATGGTTATATCTTTAGGATAAAAATGAATGGTATGAGAAAAATAAAGAATTCAAAAATATTCAAACAAGTTTAACTCTGAAAGATGGTTATTACTCATTCATAATGAAACTTGAATCAAAAAATAATTATAAAGACTAGGTTAATAAAGTTAAGTAAATCTTTTGACGAAATTGTTTATCAAAAGACTTTGAATTTATTTAATGAAAAAATTATAAAAAGAAAAGGTAGTTGTAAAGAAATCAATAAAATGGAATTTTATGTGAATTATAAACCTCAAGAAAAATCTATAAGTCATAAATACTTATACCCTCATTATAGTGAAACACCTTTGAAAAGATAAAAAATAGTAATCTAAATGAAAAAAGATGAGTGAGAGACAAGAAAATGAACAACTCTTTTCACTTTTCTTTCTATTCAACGGTCAAAAATTTAACAAGGTTTCTAGGTTGATCATATTATCTAATTAAAATTTTAACAAGAACTTATCCCTTAAACCCTGTCCAGTATTTCTTTACATAGTCCCTATCTATGGAAATTTTAAGTTCTTCAATATGTTTACTTTTCACCTTTTTTTTAATTAATATTTTTAATAATTTTTTATTTCTTGAATTTAATTTATTAACCAAATCCTCATTTGGTAAACGATTACTTTTTGAACTGTTTTCTTCCGGTTTAACATATACAAGGTTCCACAAATCATCAGAATACATATATGACCAAGGTATTATATGGTCTACTGAAGTTGTACCTGTTATCTTTTCCCCAGTTAAAAAACATATTTTTTTTGGATTCTCAAAATCTAAAAATTTATGAAATAACTTTAAATTTCCCCTTTTTGGTGTTTTATCCCTTTCAACACCCCTTATCTTTTTGGATATTCTTGGTGAACCATCTGTTTCCTCAAGTTTTTGAGTCCATCTATAATTAATTATTTGATAAAGAATCTCTGAATATTCTTTTAAAAACCTTGGGTTAGAAATTTTTATCTCTCTTTTTTGAATATTAGGTTTGTAGAAGTTAGAAACCTTTTTTTCTAAAATCAAAAACCTTTCACAGACATCTTGAGTTAATACTTTACTTATTTTTTGTATAGGAATTTTAATTTTATTTTGAACTCTAATAAACGATTCTGGTTTATAACCAAATTTTACTTGATAATCTCTAATACAATTCTCGACTATTTGAATAATTGTGGGTTTTTTATTTCTGTTTTGTCCCTGATTTAAATCAAAAAAAATACATTGATTCCAATAGTATTTAAAAATTAGAGGAGATAAATCATCAAAATGAATAATTTTTTTTGGTGACTCTTCACAAATTTCAACTATTGATCTAATCCATGACATCTTATAAGTATTCTCCATAGATCCATTCATTATTAGATTTAAGAGTTCTTTTAGTTCAGTATTCATTTATATTTTTGTTTGTTTGGTATAACACATCTTATACCTCCCGTAGGATCATCAACATCCTTTGGGTATCTTGGAATAATGTGTATGTGTAAATGATCTACTGTTTGACCACTTACTTTTCCACAATTTATACCTACATTAAATCCGGAAGGATTAAATTTTTCATCTAGATACTTCTTGGTTTTAAAAAGTAATTTATTTAACCCAATTATTTCTTCCTCTGTTGAATCAAAATAATCTGAATATATTCTATTAGGAATAATCAGACAATGACCCCTACTCACAGGAAATTTATCAAAAATAACAAAACCTACAGAGTTTTCAAAAATTCTTTCTCTGTTATCTAAAAATGGACTTTCAGACATTATAGGACTTCTCTATTTTCACTTCAAAAGAAACAAATAAACAAATCAATATCAGTAATAGTTTTTTCATTTAAAAAAAATCCATAACGATCCAAATATGAGAATATCTATTAAAATCACTTTTGTAAAACTACTCATAAACCAACTCACCACTTGTTATTTCACCTAACTTACTTTTATTCTTTTCTAAATGTCTATTATATTTCTTTATTAACTCAAACACTAAACTTGGATAAAACTTTTTTCCTCTATAACTCAGTAGATTAATCTTATTAAAATAATGACTTATCATTTTATAAGTATGACCACATTCTCTAAAAAATATAATCTTATCAATCAACATTTTTTGATATGGAGAGTACGGATAAGAATTCAGTCTTATGTTTGATATCTTATAGTGAATTCTGAGGGTGATGTTTGTATAATCTCAAAAACTATACATACAAAACGAAATCATTCCACGGTAACCGATTTTGCCAAATTTCTTGGTTGGTCTACATCAGTACCCTTTGAGACAGCAACATAATACGCTAAAAGTTGAACGGGCAAACAATACACTATCGGAATTACAAAATTATGTGAATTCGGCAAAATTATTTTTTTAACATTTAAATTGGAAATTTTTTTTTCTCCTTTTTTATCAGTTAATAAGAACACTTTTCCTCCTCTTGCTAAAATTTCTTGTGTGTTTGAGATATTTTTTTCAAACAATTCATCTGAGGGTGAAATTATAATAACTGGCATTAATTCGTCAACTAACGCGATAGGACCATGTTTCATTTCTCCTGATGCATAACCTTCAGCATGTATATAAGAAATTTCCTTTAATTTAAGTGCTCCCTCTAATGCAATTGGATAGCATGAACCTCTTCCTAAAAAAAGTGTACTTTTTGAATTTACTATTTCAGAGGATACGTCTTTAATTTTTTCAATTGAATTTAAAATTTCAGACATTTTGGAGGGTAATTCAATCAGACTTTTGGTAAGTTCTTCTTCAGTTTTTTGTGATATTACTTTTCTTGATCTTGAAATTACAATTGTCATACATGCCAGAAGTGCTAGTTGGGCAGTTAATGCTTTCGTAGACGCAACTCCAATTTCAGGACCAGCAGATATTGGTAAACAAATGTCAACCTCTCTTGCAATACTACTTTCTGCAACATTAACAATTCCTATAGTCTTTGATTTTTTTGATTTAACATGCCTTAGTGCTGCCAATGTGTCAGCTGTTTCACCTGATTGAGAAATAAAAACTAAAACATGATCATCGTTTGTTATTAACTCTTTATATCTAAATTCTGAAGCTAATTCGGCAGAACAATCAACCTTTAGATATTTTTGCAACCAATATGTAGCAGTTAAACAAGCATAATATGAAGTACCACAAGCAATCAGATTTATTTTTTTAATATTAGACCAATCAAAATTTAAGTCTGGTATGTTAATTTTTTTTTTGGAAGGATCAATAAATCTTAATAACGAATTACCAATAACTGATGGCTGTTCAAAAATTTCCTTTTGCATGTAGTGATTGAAATTTCCTTTGCCAATATTTGAACCTGAAGTTGAAATTACGGATGTTTTCCTTTCAACTTTTTTATTGTGCGAATTTATTACGAAATATGATTGATCCTCGACATAAACAACATCTCCTTCTTCTAAAAAACAAACATTTTGAGTAAAAGGTGCCAAGGCTAAAGAATCTGAACCTAAAAAAATTTTCTCATCTTTGAAACCAAATGCAAGTGGACTTCCTTTTCTAGCCCCTATTAGTACATTATAATCAGAAAATAAAACAGCAATAGCGAATGAGCCTTTTAACTGAGGGAGAGTTTTTTTTATTGACTCAAGTGGATCCAATCCTTCATTTAAAAAATCTGTTAATAAATTTGCTATTACTTCACTATCGGTTTGCGACTTAAAATTATGGCCTTTTTTACTGAGAGTTTTTTTTAGTATATCAAAGTTTTCAATTATACCATTATGAACTAATGCTACTTTTTCTGTAACATGTGGATGTGCATTAATCTCAGAAGGTACTCCATGTGTTGCCCAACGGGTATGACCTATTCCAATTTTGCCGTTAATTTTTTTTTTTTTTAAAATTTTTTTTAGGTTTTCTAGTTTGCCTTCGGCTCTAACACTATTTATTCTTTGCTTATTAAAAACAGCTAAACCAGAAGAATCATAACCTCTGTACTCCAGTCTTGAAAGACCTTCTATAATATCATCTACGACTGAGTTAGTTCCAAAAACCCCAAATATTCCACACATTTATTTACTCTTCATATTTTTTTTTTTTACTAATGTAGATTTTCTAAATACTGTAGTATTTCTTGAAACATCATTCTTGAGGACTGTCCCGGCTCCAACTATTGAGTTTTTTTTTATTTTTATTGGAGCAATTAAAGATGAATTTGATCCAATAAAACAATTTTCACCAATTTCTGTTTTATTTTTATTCTTTCCATCATAATTGCAAGTAATAGTACCTGCACCTATGTTGGTATTAAGGTCAATAGATGCGTCTCCAATGTATGATAGGTGGGAAATTTTTACATTTTGTGAAATTTTTGATTTTTTTAATTCAACAAAATTTCCAATCCTTGTATCTTTTTCAATATTCGTATGACTTCTTATTCTAGCAAATGGACCAATTTCACAATTCTCAGCAATATAAACATCTTCAAGATTTGAAAAGCTTTTGACTTTTACATTTTTATCAATTTTTACATTTTTCCCGAAGTAAACATTGGGATAAATAACTGAATCTTTGCCAATTTTTGTATCGTAACTGAAATAAACTGAATTTTTATCAAGGATTGATACCCCATTTTTGGATAAGTTTTGATATTTAAGTTTTTGAAAAATATTATTTATATGATGTAAATCTTCTCTATCATTTACACCTAAAGTTTCTTCATAATCGCATTTATGGTAAACAACAGTTTTTTTATTTTTAACAAAGATATGTACTAGATCCGTAAGAAAAAACTCCTTTTTAGAATTGTTTGACTTTAAATTAGTAAGAAAGTCAAGAAGCAATTTTGTCTTTACGGCCATCACACCTGAGTTACATAATGAAATTTTCCTATCTTCTGGTGTTGCTTCTGAAAACTCAACGATTTTTTGAACGATACCGTTCTTTAACATCACTCTTCCATAATTTTTTGGATCTTCAGGTTGCATCGCTAGAATAGTTAAATCTGCTTTGTTTTTACATTTTAAAACCAACTTTTTAAGTGTGTTTATTTTAATCAACGGTGTGTCAGCAAATAAAATAAGTGTGACATCATTAATATTAACGTACCTTAAGTCTTTGACACATTTAACCGCATGTCCAGTTCCTAATTGTTTTTTTTGTACTGAAAATTTCAAATTCTGATCTTTATATAGTTTTGAAATTTCTTTAGTTTTTTCTGCAATTTCATTTGAAACTACAATGTTGAAAGAATTTGGTTTAAGTTGCTTGATTGAATCAATAACATGGTACAGAAGAGGGTAATTGGCAATTTCATGAAATACTTTTGGTTTAGACGAATTCATTCTAGTACCTTTTCCTGCAGCTAGAATAATTACAGATAAAAACATAATAATTAATATATAAGTGATTAAATATTTGTATATTATTAAAATTAAATAATTTATCACATTTTTTTTATGACAAAAATTAAAAGTTTAATATTTGATCTTGACGGCACGCTTATCAACACTGCTCCAGATTTAATGAATGCATTAAATTTTGTACTCAAAGAAAATAATTTAAAAGAAATTGAATCTAAATATATCGGAAACCTTGTGGGTTTTGGTGCACTAAATATGATTAAAAAAGGTTTCAGCTATAATGGGAAATTTCCTAATGAATGTGAATTGATAGATCATACAAAAAAATTTCTTTACCACTATGAAAAAAATAGCTCAAAGTATTCATATCTTTATCCTGGAGTAAAAAAAACACTTTATATTCTATCTAAAAGAAATATAATTTTAAATGTTTGTACTAATAAAAATCAATTTCTTGCTAATAAAGTACTCAAAGAGTTAAAAATCAAAAATTATTTTAAGATTATTCTCGGTTCATCAAATTCTTTAAAACTTAAACCTGATATCGAAATGATTAGTTTCATAATGAAAAAATTAAAACTACACAAAAATGAAACAATTATGGTGGGTGATAGTATTAACGATATACATCCTGCTAAAGTTTTAAATATAAAGTCATTTTTTGTAACTTACGGCTTTGGGGAAAATTTTGAATTTAATACAAAAAATAAAATTACAAGATTTAATCAAATCTTGAAATACATAAATTAGATTTTTATTTTTTCAGTAAAAAAAAGATTTATTTCTGACAGAACAGAATATATTGTGACAATAGCTATTAAAAGAGCTAAAAATCCAATTAAATAAAAGTATTTGTAAAAGTTATTATTCATCACCATAATATACAATTACATTACTAAATTAAAACCTAATAAAGGAAAAATTTAATAATCGATAGAGAAATAAGTTGATTTATTGTTTCTTTAATTGAAAAATCTTTTTCACAAAAAAATAAAAATTAACTATTAAAATGATTCCAATACAGAAATAAATATTTTTAATATTAATAAGTTAAGTGTATTGTTATTGGAAGAAAAGGATTTAAAGTTGAGAATATTAAATGATTCCACCAATTCTATTAATACTGCTTCTAAATTAATTTTAAATGGTGACGCAGTTGCAGTTATGGCCGAAACTGTCTATGGTTTAGCAGTCGATGCTTCAAATAAATTAGCTATTAAAAACCTTTATTCTCTAAAAAAAAGACCAAAAAATAATCCCTTAATAATTCATGTTGAATCAATAAATATGGCGCTAGAATTTGGAAAAGAAAATAAAGATTTTTTAATTTTAGCTGGCACATTCTGGCCAGGACCACTTACAATTATTTTACCTCAAAAAAAAAATTCCTCGATCTCAAAAGAAGCAACTGCAGGTTTAAAATCTGTAGCACTTAGAATGCCTAAATCCAAAGTTTTTTTAAGACTAATAAAAAAAGTTGGAAAACCACTTGCTGCCCCAAGTGCTAATCTTAGTGGATATATTTCAGCAACGGATTCAAAGCATGTGCAAGAATGTTTTAAAAAGAATATAAAGCTAATTCTTGATTCTGGAAGATGTGAATATGGTCTTGAATCAACAGTTATCAACCTTACAAAAAAACCATACATTATAGAAAGAATGGGAGTAATTAATAAAGAAGAAATTTTTAAAAAAACAAAAATTGTAACAATTGAAAAAAATCAAAAAAAAAAGAAAATAGTTTCACCAGGTCAATTATTCAAACATTATGCACCTAAAAAACCTCTAAGACTAAATGCTAAATATCCAAAAATTGATGAATCTTTTTTGGCATTTGGTAGTAACTTTGTTGATTCTAAATACTGTTTAAATTTATCAAACAAATCTAATCTTAAAGAAGCTGCATATAATTTATTCTATTATTTGAGGAGACTTGATAATTTAGAAAAAAAAAAGATTGCTGTTTCTCCAATTCCAATGAGAGGTTTGGGTAAAACCATTAATGAAAGGTTAAGGAGGGCTTCCTTCGAATGAACATAAAAAGTAAGCCAAATTTTAATAAAATTACTAACCAATTAACAACAAAAGAGTATACTTTTGATAAAAAAATAATACATCAATATTGTGAAGATTGGCGTAAAAAATATTTCGGTGATTCTGAATTAATACTTTTTCCTAAAAATGTTAAAAGTTTATCAAATATTGTTAAAGAATGTGCAAATCAAAAAATTTCAATTGTACCTCAAGGAGGAAATACAAGTCTGGTAGGTGGATCGGTTCCCAGAAATGGAAAGTCTGATATAATTATTAATCTAAAAAACTTAAACAAGATTAGATATTTAGATAAATTTGGATTTTCTATTTTATTAGAAAGTGGGTGTATTCTTGAAGATATTCAGAATCTTGTTTCGAGGGAAAACCTAACTTTCCCCATTTCAATGGGCTCTAGAGGAAGTTGTCAAATAGGTGGAAATATTGCAACCAACGCTGGAGGATTAAATGTTATAAAATATGGATTGTTGAGATCTAATATAATTGGCATTGAAGCAGTAATGAGCGATGGCGGTATTTACTCAGATTTAAAAAATATAAAAAAAAATAATACAGGCTATGATCTGAAACAACTTCTAATTGGCTCTGAAGGAACATTGGGAATTATTACCGCGGCGAATATCAAATTATTTCCAAGTTACAAAGACAAAAATGTAATTTTTGCAAGCTGCAATAAATTTAAAAATATTCTTGATCTTTATTTCTTTGTACAAAATAGTTTTTCTGATCTCTTAACTAGCTTTGAGATAATCAATAATGACGCTATGGAGCTAGTAAAAAAACATAATAATGATCTTACTAAATATCCTGAAAGAGGAAAATATTATGCATTAATTGAAATTTCTAATTTTTTAGGAATTGATTCTTTTAAGGACTTTATAATTGATAAATTTTTTAATTTAAAGATCACAGATGTTTCACTAATTTTTTCAAAATCTGAAAAAGAAAATCAAAATCTGTGGAAATTTAGAGAACTTATTCCACCATCAGAAACTTTCGAAAAACTCTGCATACAACATGATATATCTTTACCCCTTGATAAAATGGAGAATTTTATTAATACAACAACAAGTGAAATACAAAGTTTAATCGATAATATAAATTTAATTAACTTTGGTCATATAGGAGATAATAATCTACACTTTAATATTCTAAGTGGAGAAAATACTGACTTAGAAAAATTAAAGCAAAGAAAGAAATTGATTACTGATATTATATACAATAATACACATCGATTTGGTGGTAGTTTTAGCGCTGAACATGGTATCGGACAATTAAAAAAGAAAGAAATGATAAAATATAAAACCAAAGAAGAGATTAAACTAATGAGAGAGATTAAAAAATCATTTGATCCATTAAATATTTTTAATCCAGGTAAAATATTTTAATTCAAATAATCTTCATAAACAGTATTTGCTTCTTCACAAAGTTTTTCTATATCATTTGAAAAATAAAAAAAACCTTTAATATATAGTTTTAAATATTTAAAATATAAGTTTTTTGGCATATGTCTTTTTGCAAATCTCCAAGATCTTCCAGTTAATCTTCTGAGAGCAAATTTCTTGTATTTTTTTTGAAGAGTTTTGTTATCTTTTATAAAAAATTCTAACGCTTTTGAAACTCTATATATTTGATTTACTTTTTTTTCTGAAATCTGCCCAGGAGCAGTTTGAGGTAAGATTGCAATATATTCATTTAACTTTGCAAAACCATCATATTTTGCTAATTTCAAAGTCAGTGAATATTCTTGACTATGTTTGATTCTCTCATCACATCCTCCTACATTTTTGCACAATTTAGTTCTAACTAAAAACTGAGATGGATTAAACATTGAATTAGTCATTGCCTTTTTCAAAGGATCCTCAATAATTTTGTAAGAATTTGTATTTATTTTTAAATCAAGTTTAACCTTATCCAAATTACTAACTTTTCTTTGCAAACCAAAAACCAAATTAATGTTATTATTATTTTCAATAATTTGAATTAAGGAATCTGTTGCATTGAAAACAATGAGGTCATCTGCATCTAAAAACTTTATATATTTATATTTTGCCAATTTAATACCTACATTTGTTGCAGCTGCAGATCCTTTATTATTTTGAGAGATTACAAATGAATTACTCATTTTTTTGATTTTTGAATTTATAATTTCCAGAGATTTATCTGTGGAACCATCATTTATAAAAATAAATTCTCTTTTAAAAGTTCCAATTTGGTTAAACAAAGAATTAAGAACTGCATTCAAATATTTTTCTTTGTTATAAACCGGAATAATAAAAGATACAGACGACATTTTTATTTATTAATACTAATGAGTTCCCTTGTGTATTCTTGAGTTCCAAAAACTAACGAGTCTGTTGATTCTATTCTTGTTTCTTTAACTATTCCAATATTAGGGCATATCCACTCATCAGAAATGATTGTAACTTTATTTGGACTGGCTCTCGTATCAGCAATAAATTCTGTTGAACCATTACCCTTCACATGAACACACTCACTAAAATTTCCTGCTTTAACTTTAACACTTGCATTGTAAGATACAATTTTAAAATTCATATCAAATATAGTGTTAGGTTTAAAACCTCTTAAAGGAGGTTGAAAACCTTTTGTGAAAAAAAGTTGATTCTTATTTTTCCAGTTTGTTATTTTGAAATCAACCGATGGGTTAATAATTTTTTTAACTGGCTCTAGAAAACCTTCACTATCGTTCAAAAATGCTGCTATTCTTGATAATGAATCATCTTGTTTATTTTTAAAAAATGTAAGTATATCACCATTTGAATAAAGTTTAGAGAATGTTGTTCCTTTTCCGCCTATTACAGTTTTGATATTTGTTACAGATAATCGCATTTCATCTTTAGAATTCGTGTAATCGGAAGTTATAGATATTTTATAGTTCCATTGTTTTCCTTGAGTATCAGGATAATAATTATCCTCACCACTACAAGAAAACAAAAACATAATAAGTATAAAGGTGCCCAAGGGAGGAATTGAACCACCGACACAGCGATTTTCAGTCGCTTGCTCTACCAACTGAGCTACTTGGGCAAAAATATTAAATATGCTCATAGTCTTTTACATATATAAACGCATAAAGGCAAATATTCTTATTTTCTTACTAACTTTTTTTCCAGCCTAAACCTAACAACATATTATTTAATTCAAATATAGATAATCCTACAACATTATAAAAGGACCCTTTAATCTTTTTTACCAATAAAGATCCTTTACCTTGGATTGCGTATCCTCCTGCCTTACCAACTCCTTCAAACAAAAGTTCATTGTCACTAAAATCATAAGTACATAATTTTTTAAAAAAAACTTCTGTGATGACAACTCTCTTTAATATTTTATTATTTGGGGAAATTATACATATGCTTCCATAAACATAATGTTTTTTACCCGATAATTTTTTTAAATATTTTAAAACTTCGTTTTTATTTTTAGCTTTTTCGTAAATAAATCCAGATCTATAAACAATAGTATCTGCTGCTATAATATATTTATTCTCAACTTTGTAATGCTCTTGCACAAATTTAGCTTTTCTATAAGCTAGATCTTTTGCTTTAATTTTTATCTTGGATATTTTACTTTTTTCATCAATTTCTGGCTTTATGACTTTTTCTGGTTTTATTCCAATTTTCTCTAAAAGTTCTAATCTTCTTTGAGACGAAGATGCTAAAATTATTTCTGAAGCAATATTCAATAATCTATTTGAATCTGAAGGTAATTCTGCCTTTCGTAAGGTCGTAAGGTGTCATCTCTACCGTAACTCTATCTCCAGCTAGAACTCTTATTCTAAATTTTCTCATTTTACCAGCAGTATGCGCTATTATTTCATGATCGTTGTCTAAAAGAACTCTAAACATTGCATTAGGCAACAACTCTTTGACGGTACCGTTAAATTCCATTACTTCTTCTTTAGCCATACATCATCCTTAGTATATGGAATAACGCTTTTTTAAAATAAATCAACAAATTTTTGTTTATTTATTTTGTATTCTAGTACTAATTGAAAGGGCATGCGCTCCAAGCCCTTCCTCTTCAGCGAGAACAATCGCGTCTGGTCCTATTTTTTTTAAGCTTTTTAAATCGCATCTTACTACTGAAGTTCTTTTCATAAAATCTAATACATTTAAACCAGAAGAGAATTTTGAAGTTCTATCTGTCGGTAAAACGTGATTTGGTCCTGCTATATAATCTCCAACAGCCTCGGGAGTATATTTTCCCAAAAAAATTGCGCCTGCGTTATTAATTTTTTTTAACATTTCATTAGCGTTTGCGATTGTTAACTCTAAGTGCTCTGGTGCAATTAAATTAATTAAGTGAATACATTCCTCTCTATTTTGTACAACAATAATCTTTCCAAAATCATTCCAGCTTTTTTTTGCAATTTCTACCCTAGATAATTTTTTTAGTTCAATATTTATCTCAGTATTAACTTTTTCTGCGAAAGTCTTGCTTGGTGTAATCAATATTGATTGTGCTAATTTATCGTGTTCTGCCTGTGATAACAAATCAATTGCTATGTGTTTTGGGTTATTTCTTTCGTCTGCAACTACGAGAATTTCTGAAGGACCAGCTATCATATCAATACCAACCGTTCCAAATACATTTTTTTTGGCAAAAGCAACATAAGCGTTTCCTGGTCCACAAATCTTATCCACTTTTTTGATTGATTTCGTTCCAAATGCCAATGCACCGATTGCTTGAGCTCCTCCAATTTTATATATCTCATTAATTCCCAAAACTTTCGCTACGGCAAGGATTGTGGGATTCATCTTACCCTTTTGAGTGGGAACTACCATAACAATTCTTTTTACACCTGCAACAATTGCAGGAATTGCATTCATCAGCACTGACGATGGATAAGAGGCAGTTCCTCCAGGAACATATAAGCCTACTGAGTTAATTGGATTCCACTTTGAACCTAATAAAACACCTTGTTTGTCTTTATAAAAATCATCTTTAGGAAATTGTCTTTTGTGATAATTTTTTATTCTTTCATATGCTTTTCTTATTGCATTTACTAGTTTTTTGTTGGTTATCTTTGATGCTTTATTGATTTCATCACTCGTAACCTTCAGCTGATCAAATGAATTAACGTTAAAATTATCAAATTTCTTTGTAAGTCTTATGACTGCCTTATCTGAATTTATTTTTACATCGTGTAAGATTTTTTGAACAACCTTCTCAATTTCAATATTATCGAATTTTCTTTTTATTAAAACTTTTTGAAGTTCGAAATCAAAATTTTTGCTTTTTGTTTCTAAAATTTTATTCATTTATTGCTCTTTCAAATCTATTGACCCAATTAGTTATATCCGAATTCATTATTTTGTAAGCAATCTTATTCACTATAAGTCTACTAGTTATATTAAATAAAACTTCTGTTTCAACCAGATTATTTTCTTTTAGGGTATTACCTGTTGAAACTAAATCAACAATTGTTGAGCAAATACCCAATTTAGGTGCTAATTCTATGGCTCCATTAAGTTTTATGCATTCAGCTCTAATTCCCTTTTCTGCGAAGTGATTGATAACAGTTTCTTTATACTTGGTTGCAACTAGTATATGGCCTTTTTGTTCATCTGTTTGATTTATTTCATCTTTTGTCTTTGCCACTGACAATCTACATTTTCCAATTTTTAAATCCAAAATCGAGTAAATTTCGTTATATTGAAATTCTTGTAAGATATCATTTCCTGCAACCCCTATTTGAGCAGCTCCAAAAGCGACAAAGGTAGCAACATCAAAAGATCTTACTCTAATGATTTCAAAATTTTTATAATTTGTTTTAAAATAAAGTTTTCTTGTGTTTGAATCAAAAAAATCGTTTTCAATTTTTATATCCATTTTTTCTAGTAAAGGGATGAGATCGTTTGAGATTCTACCTTTTGGTACAGCTAAAACTATTTTTTTCATATTTTTATCATCCTTTAATTCTTTTTATATTTGCATTACATTTCGAAAGTTTTTTCTCAATTTTTTCGTAACCTCTGTCCAAGTGATAGACCCTATTAATAGTTGTTTTCCCCTCTGCCATCAAGCCTGCTATTATTAAACTTGATGAGGCTCTTAGATCAGTTGCCATTAGCTGAGCTCCAAAAATTTTTTTTTTTCCTTTTATTATAACTCTTGACCCTTCAATTAAAATATTTGCACCCATTCTTCTTAGTTCTGCAACATGCATAAATCGATTTTCAAAAATACTTTCTTCAATTATGGAGGTTCCTTTCGCCTTTGTCATTACTGCTGATAATTGAGCTTGTAAGTCTGTTGGAAATCCTGGAAAGGGTGAGGTTTTGATATTGGCGCTTTCAAAAATTTTTTTACTAAATTTTACAAAAATCGAAGTATTATTCTTCTTTACCAAATCTAAATCTTTAAATTGTGCAAATGTATCTATTAAATTGTGAATAACTTCATTATTTAAATTTACCAATTCAATACTTCCAGAACAACCCAAAACCGCAAGTAGATATGTTCCAGCCTCAATTCTATCTGGCATTATTTTATAATTACACCCCTTCAATTTTTTTACACCACTTATAATAATCTTTGAAGTTCCAAGGCCTCTTACTTTTGCACCCATTAGTTTTAGACATCTGCCAAGATCAATTATTTCTGGTTCTTGAGCAGCATTAATAATAATTGTTTTACCATCAGCTAACGTAGCAGCCATCAATAAATTTTCTGTTGCACCAACTGACTTAAAAGGTAAAAAGATCTCTGCTCCTTTTAGATTTTTTTTTACTTTTCCAATCACATACCCGTCTTTAATTTCAAAATTAGCTCCCATTTTTTCAAGACCTTTTAAATGGATATCAATAGGTCTTGCTCCAATTGCACATCCTCCTGGCAACGAAACTTTTGCTTCACCATATCTAGAAAGTAAAGGTCCTAATACCAAAAAGGAAGCTCTCATCTTTCTAACTAGTTCATAAGATGCAAAGTTACTTTTAGGTTTCTGAGATTTTATGGTAACTTTTTCTGATTTTTTACAAATAATTGAATTTAGAGATTTTAACAATTTAAGCATCGAGTTTATATCTGATAAATTAGGTATATTAGATAATTCTAGTATATTATTTGTTAACAATGATGCTGCCATAATTGGAAGTGCGGCATTTTTTGCTCCACTTATAGAAATTGTCCCGACAAGAGGTTTGCCTCCAAAAATTTCAATTTTGTCCATCACTAAAGTTTAGGTAAAGTTACTCCGATTTGATGCATATATTTTCCTTTTCGTTCAGAATAAGACATTTCACATTGCTCCTTTCCTTCAAAAAAAAGAAATTGTGCGGCACCCTCATTAGCATATATTTTTGCTGGTAGTGGTGTAGTATTTGAGAATTCAAGGGTAACATGACCTTCCCAACCTGGCTCTAATGGTGTAACATTTACTATTATCCCGCAGCGAGCATATGTTGATTTACCTACACAAATAACTAAAACATTCTTTGGAATTTTAAAATATTCTACAGTTCGTGCTAAAACAAAACTGTTTGGAGGAATAATGCAATGATCGGCTTCTCTATCAACAAAACTTTCATTCATAAAGTTTTTGGGATCAACTGTTACCGAATCTACATTTGTAAAAATCTTGAACTTATTAGATACTCTTGCATCATAACCATAAGAAGATAATCCATAAGATAAAACACCTTTATTATTTAAAGTTTTTTCAAAAGGAGTTATCATATTATTTTTTAAGGATTGCTCTTTAATCCATTTATCAGGCATTATACTCATTTAATATTAACTCTTTTTCTTTTTTTTAAGTTTTCTCTTAAAGCATTAGACCTATCAAAATCCTTTTGTAATTTTGATTGTCTCTTTTTTTTATTCTTCATAACATTTTATAATAATTAAACATCAAATTTCATTATATTTTTTTGAACTTCCCTTTGATAAGCTAATGGGATACTTTTTTTTATTTTTTTTGATTTTGTTTAAGCAAATTTCTTCTAAATTTATATCAGCAATATCAGAAAAACGGATCAGGTATAACAATATATCAGCCACTTCATCGCTAATTTTCTCTTTTAAATTTGAATCTTTTAAATCGATGCTCTTTATTTCTCTCCATTGGAATATTTCTAAAAGTTCTGAAGCCTCTATATTTATTGAACATGCAATGTTTTTTAATGTGTGAAATTGGTTCCAATCCCTGTCCTTAGCAAACTTTCTTAACCTAGATTTTATTTTTTCACTATCCATTTTTTAAATTCCAAAAGACTTCTAATTATACCCAATGAATAAACTATGTGAATTATAATTGTTTTTTAATTTTTTGTATATCAAGAAGTCAATTTGCTTTTTTTTGATTTTTATGTTGTTTTAGAATTAAAAATTAAAGGATATTAAATTGAGTAATGAACTATATTGTCCAAAATGGATATTTGATATTTGTGTGGCATCAACAGCTGAATGTTTTATTGGAAATGATATTCCCATTGATATCAGTGCGAAAAAATTCTCAAGAGGTCTCAACAAACATTACAAAGAAGTAAAATTATTAGAAATCAAATATGGAGCTGAATCTATAATTAGGTTTATGGGGGAAATTAAAAATCCACAATATAACTCATATGAAAGACTGAGACAGTTTTTATACTATACGTTAAAATTTGAAAAAAAATTTTTTATTTCAAAAAGAAAATTCAAAAAATTTATTGGATCACCCTTCAACGGTACCAAAAAAAAAGAATATTCAGAGGATATCACCTTGGCTGATTTTAGAAAATATATTTATTCCTTGAGAGCGAATTTAGTAGAAAAAGCTCCTATGAGTTGGGATATTAGAAATGATGAGGAAGACTTGAGTTTTTTGGGGGAATTGCTAAGAAAAGATTATTAATAATTATGCCCTTATAGTTTAATGGCAAAACACGGTCTTGGTAAGACTGAGCTTCCTGGTCAGTACAGGGTAAGGGCACCATTAGAGAAAATGAATAACAAAAAAAAAATTGATTATTGGCGTTGGTTGGGTTTCATACTTGCTGTAATAGGTGCTTACATTCTTGGAAATGCAAATACTTTTTCTCAATGGTTGGGTTGGACAATATGTTCGGTTTCATGTATTATTTGGATTTCAATGGGTATTAAAGACAGAGATATTCCCAGAACCTTGATGGAATGCATGTATCTTCTTATTGGTATCAGAGCTATATTTAATTGGTTAAATTTCGTTTAGAATGGAAAAAAAAAAAACAATAACAGAAAAAATTCTGATTGCTTTTATATTTGGAATCGTTTTTGGAATTATTTTAAACTTTTTGAAGGAATATAGTTTCACACTATATAATATTGTAACAGACACTATTTTAAGTACTGGGGGTGAGATTTTTCTCAGAGCTTTAAAAATGCTTGTTGTGCCAATTGTGTTTTGTTCTCTAATATGTGGAATATGTAATTTAAAAGATTTCACTAGTCTAGGGCGGATTAGTATAAAAACTATTAGTTTTTATATTTTCACAACCTCTGTTGCTATATCCATTGCTATTCTATTAGCCTCTATTATTAACCCTGGTGAAGGCTTCAAATCTCAAATTATTACAAATGAAATTGAAATTAATAAAGCACCAAAAATTTCTGAAATTTTAATTAATATTATACCCCTTAATCCCTTTGAATCCTTAGTTAAAGGAAATATGTTACAAGTAATTTTCTTTGCTTTACTAATTGGAAGTGCGATTTCTATTTCTAAATCAAAGGGAAAATCAGCTAATGATTTTTTCATTAGTTTGAATGAGGTTATTTTACAGGCACTCCAAATTATTATGATTTTTGCTCCCTTTGGTATTTTTTGTTTAATTTCAAATACATTTGCAACTCAGGGGTTTGAAATGATATTAGAATTAGGAAAATATTTTTTTACAGTTGTTATAGTCCTATTTATCCACATGTTTCTGATTTATGGATCGCTTATCAAAATTTTATCTAAGATTTCACCAATTTATTTTTTTAAGAATATAAAAGAATGTATTTTTTTTGCTTTTTCAACCTCCAGTAGCAGTGCAACAATTCCAATTACTCTAAGAAATGTAACAGAGAATCTTAAAGTTAAAAAAAAAGTTGCATCCTTCACCGTTCCTTTAGGATCTACAATAAACATGGATGGAACAGCAATAATGCAGGGTGTAGCAACTGTTTTTATAGCAAATATTTACGGTCAGAATTTATTTTTAGTTGACTATCTAACAATTATTTTAACAGCGACTTTGGCATCAATTGGAACAGCAGGCGTGCCTGGTGTAGGTTTAATTATGCTTGGTATGGTATTAACACAAGTTGGACTGCCATTGGAAGGAATAGCCATAGTAATGGGCGTTGATAGACTTCTTGATATGCTTAGAACTTCAGTTAATGTATCTGGTGATGCGACGATAAGCTATTTAATTGATCAATCTGAGAATGATAAATGAATTGGTATATTGTTGATTTAGAAGTTTTTATATACGGAAAATGTACAGAATATATTGAGGCACTTAACGAAGAAGATGCAAAACTAGTTGCTGTAACAAAAATTAAGAAAAAATTTTTTTGTAATGATGAATCTATAGAAATAATTAATTGTAAAAAAAAAAATTAATCAATTACTCCAAATTCAAATGGTTTTGCGTCTATTTTTTTTAAAATTTCTCCTTCTTGCATTATTATTTCACCACCAATGACTGTATGTGAAGGCCAGCCTTTTAATTTTTTCCCATCATAAGGTGTCCAACCTGATTTACTTGCAATCCAATTATTTTCAACAATCTTTGTTTTATTTAAATCTACAATAGTAAAATCGGCATCGTAATTCTTTTTTATTTTTCCTTTATTAATAATATTGAAAATTTTACATGGATTTTCAGATGTCAACCTTACAAAATCAAAAATAGATAATTTATTTTGGTTTACAAAATTTAACATAACCGGGACTAAAGTTTGAACTCCAACCATACCTGAAGGTGAAAAAGGATAATCTTTATTTTTTTCAGATAAAGTATGAGGAGCATGGTCCGAACCTATAATATCAATCACTCTTTCATGAATGCCTTTCCACAAACCAGATTGATGTTTTTGGCTTCTGATCGGTGGATTCATTTGTGCTAGTGTTCCAAGTTCATTGTAACAATCAGGCGAATTAAAAAAAAGATGTTGTGGAGTTACCTCAGCCGTAATCAGTTTTTTATTTTTTTTTATTAATTGTATTTCATCTTCAGTTGAAATGTGAAGAATATGAATTTTTCTGCCTAGTTTCCTTGATATTTTAATTAATCTTTTAGTACTATTAATTGCTGTGATTGAATCTCTCCAAATTTCATGTTCATTTACACTAACACTTTTTTTATTTAAAATATTTTTTCTTGCTAGTAGCCTATATTCATCCTCACTATGTACTGCAATATTTTTAAAACATGAACTAAAAATTTTTTCTAAACTCTCGTCATCCTCTACAAGCAAACTTCCTGTCGAAGAACCCATAAAAATTTTTACTCCAGCACAACCTGAAAGTTTTTCTAAAAATCTTAAATCTTTTGCATTTTCCTTAGATGCACCAATGTAAAAACCAAAATTACAGTATGAGTTTTTTTTTGCAGACGATATTTTATTTTTAAATTGGATTTCGTTAATAGTAGGTGGATTTGTATTGGGCATTTCAAAGAAACCAGTTATTCCCCCTAAGACAGCTCCCTTAGATCCACTTTTTATGTCTTCTTTATAAGTAAATCCTGGTTCTCGAAAATGAACTTGAGTATCTATGCAACCAGGTAATACATGTAAATCTGAGATATCTAATATTTTTTTAGATTGATAGAGGGATAAATTACCCACCGACGCGATTTTAGAATCTATAATTCCTATATCACTTACTTCTGTCTTATTATCAAAGACAATTTGACCATTTTTTAAAATTAAATCAAAAGTTTTTTTTCGCATTATATAGTATTATCTGAAAGGATTTCAAAAGTATTTCCGTTAATTCTTCTTTTTTCCACATTGGCAATATACCATAATGCAAAAAAAATTAAATGCCAGACAGGAATACTAGCTTTTGCATTATATTTTAACATTTTACAAAGTCTGGCTATTTCTATTTTTGAAAAAAGTTCATTCAAGCAACTAACTCTAGGAAGAATCTTTTCTAATATTTTTGATTTTTCTGGTATCCATTTTGTAATAGGAACTGTGAAACCCTTTTTTTTTTCAAAAGCTTTATAAAATTTAAGTTTTTTATCAAGGAATTCTCTTAAAAAGTACTTTCCAAGTCCATTTTTAATTTTTAAATTATCATTAATTAAGAAAAATTTTTGAAAAATATTTTTATCTATCAAAGGAGTTCTTCCTTCTAAACCATTAGCCATTAAACATCTATCTAGTTTTATTAATAAATCATTAGGCAACCAATTGTCAAAATCAAGAAGTTGATTTTTTTGTAACTCAGTAATTCTTTGAGGCATATTTCTAATCTTGTATTGTTTGATTTCGAAGTCCCATCCACTAAGTATATTATCAAAATATTTAAATTTTTTAAAAGCACCATTTTTAAAAATTTCTTTTTTAAAAAAATTTCTCGTTGAAGTTCTATATCGTCCATATCCACCAAAAATTTCATCTCCTCCCTCTCCGCTTAGAACTACTTTCAAATCATTCTTTGCCGCTTGAGCTAATTTATAAGTTGGAACGGTCGCATAATCTATTATTGGATCATCCAGTGCGTTTGCAACAATTGGTAACAAATTCCAAAAATCATTTTTGTCAAAATTTACAAATTTTAGATTTACATTAAATTGGCTGCAGATATTTGTTATTATATCTTTATCATCACTTTCAAATATCACACTATAACAATTTATTGGATTTGAATTGACTAAAGACATTAAATGTAGAATTAATGTTGAGTCAATTCCTCCAGAAAAAAAAAGACCATAAGGAACATCACTCCTTTGATGCGCAAAAACTGAAGCTTCTAGCTCCTCGAAAGATTTCTCAATATTTAAATTTTTTTTTAATATTGGTTTATCTAAAATTTTAGAACATTTAATTCTATAATCTTTAAGTGTCAATATTTCTCCAGGCCTTAATCTTAATATACCATCAAAAATTGTATTTCTTCCGGTTGTAAATTGAAGTTGTAAAAGTTCTTTTATTTTAGTATCATTAAGTTTTGTTTTAAAGATATTTGACTTTAAAATGGATTGAATTTCGGAACTGTAAACAAATGTTTCACCTTGAAAACAAAAATAAAGTGGCTTTATGCCAAATGCATCTCTTCCCAAAATTAATTCATTTGTAATTTTATCATAGATTGCGAATGTAAACATACCTCTTAATTTTTTGAAACCCGTAACGCCAAAATTCTCATAGACACATAAAATTGACTCGCAATCAGAATGTGAGATAAAATTATAATTTTTATTCTGATTTCTAATTTCAAGATCATTATAAATTTCTCCATTAGCAATTAATACGTATCTTTGATTTTCAATCGGTTGTTTTCCCCCTTTAATATCTATGATTGATAAGCGTTTATGAAACATAATATTTTTGGAATTTTTGAAAAAACCATCACCATCTGGACCTCTGTGAGATAGTAAATCAAACATTTTAAAACACTTTTCTTCCATGTTTTTATTTATTTTTTTTGAGAATATACCAGCAATTCCGCACATTATTTTTTCAAACGTTTAAAAAGTTCTTTGAATTTTTTTATCACTACATCTTTGGAAAATTGTTTTTGATAATCTTTGTAAGCATTTTCAACAATTTTTTTCTTTAAAATTTTATTAGAATTAATTTCATTTAAACACGAAATAAGGTCATTCACATTCTCAACTTCAAATTTCATTCCATTTATTTTATGTTTGATTAATCTTTTTGGTCCCATTATATTTGAGGCAACTACTGGTAATTTATGTGACCACGCCTCAATAATAATATTTCCTAATGGTTCAATTCTTGAAGGACATATTAAATAATCTGCTAACAAATAATATTTAGATACGTCTTCAACCCAATCAATGATTTTTACTTTGTGTGAGACTCCAAGTCTTTGAGATTCATATTGATAATAATTTTTTAAATTTCCTCTTCCAATCAATATTAGTTTAAAATTTTTGAGTTTTGGTAATGCATTAATAATAATTTCAAAAGCTTTATTTTCATGAAACCTGCCTAGTCCTAATAAAGTTTTTTCATTTACACTTTTTTTCTTTTGTGGTGAATATTTTACATTTTTAGCAACAAAGTTATTTAAACAAAAAACTTTTTTGGGATCCCAACCTTTAGAAATAATAAAGTTTTTTATATCCTCAGTATTTGCTATTAGATAATCACAATATATATAATTTTTTATATTATAATATCCTCCAAGTCTTCCAATTTTTATAATCGAATCGTCGAGATCTGAAATCAAATAAGAAGCTCTATTCATCCATGTTAAAATTATATCAGGTTGAAAAATATCACACTTTTTTTTTAAACTTTTTTTGGTGAATAAATCCCATTTACCATTGAAACCTAATTCTTCAATATCTAATCCATTTTTTGCAAGTAAATTGTATCTTCTTTTATTTTTTCTAATTATAACTTTTTGCATAATATCAGATTCTTTGTTTAAAGCGATCGAGAAACGCTCAAAAAAAATTTCTGCGCCACCGTAATTTGAACCAGCTATTACATTTACAATTTTTATTTGAGAATTTTTTTCCATTCCTTTGCTATTTCTGACCAACCTTTATGATTTTCTAACTTTAAAGAATTATGATTTAATTTTTTCCAATCCTCATCATTCTTTAACAAATTAATTACAAATTTACTAAATTGCAAATCATTCGAACATATATGTCCTGTAGTTTTATCTTGAACTCTTTCTCTCATACACCCCAAATCTTTTACAACTGTTGGAAGTCCTATAACCTGTGCTTCAGCTACCGACATACAAAACGTTTCTTCTACACTTCCTTCATACAGGAATAACCTTGATTTTTTCATTTCTTTTATTAAATCTCCCCTCTGTACGGGTTTATTTAAAAATACACCTTTTTTGTTCATTCTTTTCGCTCTATCCAAAACTGGTTTCATTTTGTTAACTTTTTTCTTTCCAATATTTCCATAAGTTTGTGACCCTGTGAATAGATTTAATTTAGCTGATGGCACTTGGGGAAATATTTCATTTTCCCACCTATCTAATAACCAGTTAAGGCCTCTTAAAGGATTAGATGTAAAAATCGCATTTTTTTCTTTTGGAAAATAATTAATTTTATTTTTAAAAACAAACCTGTCTACACCATAAGGGATAACAATATTATTTTTGGAAGGAGCCCATTTAGGATATGTAGATAAGTGATAATAACTTGAGAATATTACAGTAGTTGGATTAAAGAATAGTTTAAATAAATATCTCCATTTTAATAAATATTTAGCTGGGTTATGTATCCAAAAAAATCTTTTTTTACATTCTGGTTTAAAATTTAAAAATTTATCTCCTCTATTGACAACTATAATATCAAAATTTTCTTCATCAAGAGAACATAGTTTTTTCCAAAAAACACCATTTATTTTTGTGTTTTTATCAATAGTATTAAATACAACAACTTCAAAATCTAATTTTGCTAATTCCTCAACCAAAGATACAAAAGCATTCTCAGCGCCTCCAACTGGTTTTCTTCTTACTGATTGTCCGTCAAAAGGAATACCATTATCAATAAATATTACTTTAGTCATTGAAGTCCTTTGATTTTATATAGGAAATAATTGGATATAAAGATGCCATAATTGCTATAAAAAAACCCATTTCTTTTTCTTTGTAACCTTTTCTTAAAATGTAACATTTCCAAAATCTAGAGAATATTCTTCTCAAATTTTTTAAAAGAGATTCATTAATATTTTTTTCTTTTAAATCTAAAGCCCTAGCTGAAGAATATTTATCTAGCTTCAAAATCATATCAGACAAACTTTTACAATAATAATGACTTATATAATTTTTCAACTTACCTTTTTTTTCTGTTAAAAATTTAAGTCTAGGGTGAACTCTTTCATTTCCCCATATCTTAATTTTTTTTTTAAACAAACCAGGATATGATGATTTTCCAAAGTATGCACCCCAACCATATTTTACTAATTTGCTCCCTACGTAATTATTTACGTTAATTAAAAAAAAATCTCTGTCTGTATTATTTATTATATATTTTATTTCTTTTTGTAATGCGGGAGAAACTCTTTCATCAGCATCAATCTCAAAAATCCATTCATGTGAGCATTGACTTATACCAAAATTTCTTCTATCTCCTTCAATATCCCATGATCCTTTAAATATTTTGTTTGTAAATTTCTTGGCTATGCTTTCAGAATTGTCAGTACACTTATCTAAAATAATTACAATTTCGTTTGCGAACTTTATTGTTTTTAAACATTGTAAAATTTGCTTTTCCTCATTAGAAACAACTAAAAGAATTGATAACTGATTTTTCATAAGATATTTTTTTGATTAACAAATTTAATTATTTCTTTAAAAACTTTACTAGCTTTTAAACTCAACATTAACGATTTTTTTTGTTTGTAAGAAAATTGTTTGTTGTTCATAAGTTCTTCTGGAGTTTCTGGTGTACTTATGGTTATAGTCTTCTTACCCCAAGGTCTATACTGTCTAATATCACTAGGGCCAAAAAGACCTATTGTGGGAACATTCAAAGCTGCAGAAAAATGCATCAAACCTGAATCGTTTCCTATAAACAGATTGCACTCCTTTAAAACATAAAACATTTCATGGAGTTTTAATTTTCCAACAAAATTTATTACTTCTGTTTTATTAAAATTTTTACATATTAATTCAGCATCAGATACTTCCTGCTCAGAACCCAGAAAAATAAATTTATAATCTCTAAATTTTTTTTCTTTCATTAATTTTTGTATAAGTTCTATGAAATATTCACTAGGCCATTGTTTTCCAATCCAATTAGCAGAGGCTGAAACTCCAACTAACTTTAATTTTTTTAAAAATCTAATTTTTTTAAATGAAGAGTGTTTCTTTTCTAAATTGATAAGGTTTAAATAAGGGTTATATACTTTGTTACTTACTAGTTTAGATGTCGATTCTACTTTATGTTGTATTTCAAATTTAGACTTTCTATAGATTTTAGTGTTTTTGGAAATTAAAAAAAAACCAGTTAATGATCCTCTTAAGTCAATGACTAATTCCCAAATATTAAAAAAAACCTTGTACCACACTAAAAACCAGTGAATTGAAAATTTTTTTTTTTTTAAAGATAAAACTCTATTTAATTGAGAATGATAACGAAATAAATCGTAAGGAATTTTTCCACAAATGAATGTTATTTTACAATGTTCAAATTGACTTCTACAATAATCTATAAGACCTGAGGATAAAATACAATCGCCAAGACGATTAGATGAAATTATTAAAATTTTTTTCATATACTTTGAGACTATTGTATATTAAACATAAACAATAACACTTATTATGATTAATACTAACCATTATTATCAATCTAAAAATAGTAAATTTTTAAAAATTGAAGGCACTGACAGAAAAAAATTTTTACAAGGTTTGATTTCTAATGACATTTATAAATTGGGACCACAAGTCGGAGTATATAGTGCTTTATTAACCCCGAAAGGGAAATTTTTGTTTGATTTTTTTTTAGCAGAACAAAGTAATAGTATTTTCCTTGAATGTGCATCAGATAAAATTGATTCGCTAAAATTAAAATTAAAAATTTACAAATTAAGATCTAATGTTGAAATTGAAAATTTTAACGAAAAACAAAGTTTCATATTATCTAAAACCTTAAAGCCCGAAATTGAAAAATTAAATCTTAATAATCGGTTCTTTTATTTTGACGATCCTAGACTTCCTAAAAATTTTCTTAAACTCTATTGTTCGGAGAAAGATTTTAAAAAAATAAATAAAAATTTAAATCTAAAGTTAATTGAAACAAAAGAATTTAAAAATTTTGAAATTAATAATTTTTTACCAAATTTTTCAGATTTAAAAGGAGAAGATAATTTTTTTTTACTTGAACTTAGATTTGATAAGCTAAATGGTATTTGCTGGAAAAAAGGGTGCTATATGGGACAAGAGTTAACGGCAAGAACAAAATACCGCGGGAATGTGAAAAAAAGAATATACGGAATTAAAATTGAAGGTAAATTAGATAAAAGGAAAAATGAAATTTTTTTAGATCAAAAAATAATAGGTCACTTGTTGATAGATAATGGATATTTTGGAATTGCAATGATTAAAATTACAGATGAAGAAGTTTTAAGTTCTAAAATACAACTAAATTCTGGTAATGCAAAAATCTTTCCTATTGTTCCAAAATGGGCAATATAAAGTTTAATCAAATTTTACGTGAAGTCTATTTTCTAATTTTTTTAATAAAGAAAAAGGATTTTTTTCAATTTTAATTTGATTCTCAGTCAACTTAATACCTTCTATGCCAAATTTATTTCTTATAGTTCTTCTTATCCATTCAATATCCTGAAAAATCCTCGTATTTTTTAAAATTTTACTATTATTCAGCCAAAGCCATCTTTTTTGAATTAAATATAATAAATCACTAACCCCTGAATTATTTTTTGATGAAATAGGTAAGATACCAATATCCCATTCAGACTTTTCTGATAGAAAACTTTTACTTGAAAGTAAATCTGACAGAGTAATTTGTGACAAATCCTTCAAGTCACTTTTTGTCACAACAATTATATCTGGAATCTCAATTATTCCAGATTTCATAAATTGTATTGTATCCCCGCTTCCCGGTTGCACACAGTATATAACTGTATCAACAACATCCTCAATACTTATTTCAGACTGCCCAACACCAACTGTCTCAATTATAACGATATCAAATAATGATCTCATAACTATCATATAAGGGTATGTAAGTTCAGAAATTCCTCCTAGATAATCCTTAGCTGCCATAGATCTAATGAATACATGAGAATCTTTTGGATCTACATCAAATCTAGCTCTGTCTCCGAGAAGTGCACCGCCAGATTTTTGAGATGAAGGATCAATTGCTAGAACTCCAACTGATAATGATTTATTCCTCAAGTTGGCAATTAATCTATTTATCATAGATGATTTTCCAACACCAGGAGGGCCAGTAATTCCTAACACATGGGCATTTTGTTTGCTATGATATTTATCTAATAAACTAGCGATTTTTTTTTCATTTATTCCTTTTTCAATGTTTTCTAGAAACTTTGAAAGCTTCAGTTTTTCTTTAATATTAAACTTAATCTTATTCATCACTGTCTTTGAGTTTTGAAAAATCGCATAATTGATTGAATGTGTTTATTGTAAAGGTTAATAAAGCTATTCTGTTTTTTTTTTTTAATTTATCATCGATATTAACCTTAACATTTTCAAAAAAAAGATTAATAAGTGGAGTAAGTTCAAAGATATTTTTTAGACCTTCATCTAAATTCTTATTTAAATTCAGTTTTTTAATTTTATTGCGAATTTCGTTTACCTTGTCATATAATTTTTGTTCATACTTATCGCATAATTCGCTTTTCCTAATATCATTTTTTAATACCGGTTCTTTTAATATTGAGTCTATCCTTTTATAAGCAGCTAAAAATTTTCGTCCCTCTTTTTTATTCATTAACATGCTTAAAGTTTTACTTTTATGAAATATTACATACGGATTTAATTCATCAATTTTGATGATAGAGCCTATAAAATCCTGTTTTATGCCTATAGATTGAAAATAAACAACCATTCTTACGGTAATAAAAGTTATTATTTCATCAAGAATATATTTTTTTTTGCTTGATTCATGAAGATACAATGATAACGAATAATTAAGAATTTTATAAAGATTAAAATCTATTTTATTTTCTAATAAAATACGGATTATACCTAAGGCTGATCTTCTTAACCCATATGGATCTTTTGAGCCAGTTGGTTTTTTTCCAATAAGGAATGCACCAACGATATCATCAATTTTGTTTGCTAGTGAAAGACAAATAGATAATTCAGATTTTGGACAAAAATCTTTTGCGGATATCGGTTTATACTGCTCAGTAAGTGCATCAGATTCCATAGTACTGTATCCTTGCGATCTTGAATAGTAAGACCCAACTACGCCTTGAAGAGAGGTAAATTCTTTAACCATTTCAGTAGTCAAATCACATTTTGAAATTAAAAATATTCTTTTGAAAATATCTTTAAAAGAGAAATCAAATATTACTTTGAGATGACTAGCTAAATTCGAAATTCGTTGAGCTTGATCATGCAAAGAACCTAATCCCTCAAAATATGTTATTTTTTTTAACATATCTAATCTATCTATTAACTTGATCTGAAGATCTTCTCTTATATAGAATAAGGCATCTTCAAATCTTGCCTTTAACACTTGTTCATTACCTCTTTTAATTTCATTTTTTGTATCTTTAGAATGATTACTAACAAATGCAAAAACATTACTCAATTTGCCTTTTTGATCTTTAAAAGAGAAGTAATTTTGTTGGCCAGAAATTACTGTAACAAGAAAATCTTCAGGCATAGAAAAGAATCTTTTGTCAAATGTACCAAAAAAAATATTAGGTGATTCAACCAGTCGTGAAATAGTTTCAGTAAATTCCTCAGAAAAATTAAATTTAAGATTTAAAGAATTTGATACTTTTCTTAACTTTTCCTTTATTATTGTTTCTCTATCTTTATTGCTTAGAATAACCAATCTCTCCTCAAGTAACTTTCTGTAATTTTCAAAAGAATTACATTTAATTTTTTTTGAAGAGTAATAATAATTACCTATTGTTTCATTCGATGATTCAATTCCTGAAAATTGAAAAGGAATAATTTTGCTGTCCAATATACACAAAATATTTTTTATTGGTCTAATCCACTTTTCTCTAAGATTTGACCATCTCATTGACTTTTTCCAATTAAACTCTGACAAACATTTTGGTATAAA
>CABZAL010000009.1 GCA_902523675.1 uncultured Alphaproteobacteria bacterium
TACAAAACTTTTCTTTTGTAATAACAACTACATGCACAGATGCTTGTGGGTTTATATCAGAGAAAGCTAAAATCTCTTCGTTTTCAAAAATTTTATTAGATGGTAATTCATTTCTCAAAATTTTGGCAAAGACATTTTGAGGATCATATTCTTCAATATTTATCATTATTCTTTTTTTTCATCCTAGACTTAAGCTCTTCACAAACGTCATCAATTGATAAATTTGAGAATTCCAAAAGAACTAGCAAGTGGTATAAAACATCAGCTGATTCAGCAATTATTTCTTTTTTGCCTTGAGATAAAAAAGCTGATACAGTTTCAAAAGATTCTTCACCAAATTTATTTGCTATTTTTTCTTTTCCTTTGCTAAATAAGTTAGCTGTGTAAGAACTCTTTACAGAAGAATGTTTACTATTTTTTATTATTTCTTCTAATTCTCTTAAAATTTTTGTTTTTTCTTTCATCGATCAATAATCCATTCTAACTGGAATTTTTCTAGATTGTAGATGATTTTTAGCCTCAGTAATACTAAAAGTTTTAAAATGAAAGACTGATGCTGCAAGAACTGCAGATGCTCCACCGAGTATTATTCCCTCTGACAAATGTTCTAATTTACCCACTCCTCCTGAGGCTACAACTGGTATTTTAACCTTTTCTGTAATTTGCTTTAAAAGCTCTATATCAAAACCAGACTTAGTACCATCTCTATCCATTGATGTTAACAAAATTTCACCAGCGCCTTTGCTTTCTACAAAACCAGACCATTCAACAGCATTAATTAGGCTATTAGTCCTGCCTCCGTGTGAATATACCTCCCATTTATCCCCGTTCTTTTTTGCATCTATTGCAACTACTATGCATTGATTCCCAAATATGTTAGCTCCTTGAGAAATTAAATCTGGATTAGTTATTGCTGCGCTGTTGATTGAAACTTTGTCAGCGCCAGCCAATAAAAATTTCTTTATGTCCTCAACACTTCTTACTCCCCCTCCTACCGTTAGTGGCACAAAACACTCGTTAGATGTTTTTTTAATTACACTTACCATCGCTTCTCTTCCATCTGAAGTTGCTGTGATATCTAAAAAAGTAATCTCATCCGCACCTTCTTCGCTATAAATCTTTGCTTGTTCTGCGGGATCTCCAGCATCAACAAGGTTCTTAAAATTTATTCCTTTAACAGTTCTGCCTTTATTAACATCTAAACAAGGTATTATTCTTTTTTTTAACACAATACTTCTAGAGCCTCTTTAACTAAAAACTTTTTCTCATAAATAGCTTTACCAGAAATCACTCCTTCAAGATTTGTAAAGTTAAGATCTTTTAATTTTTTTAAGTCATTTAAGGTTGAGACCCCACCAGAAGCAATGATTTTCATTTTTGTGCTTTTTAACAATTTTTTAATCTGATAAAAGTTTAAACCTTGTAACAAACCATCTTTATTTATATCCGTAAAGACAGCTCTTGTAACACCAATATCTTCATACATTTTTGCTGAATCATATATTGTTTTTTCACTCGTTTTTGACCACCCCTCGATAGCTACTTTTTCATTTTTTGTATCAATTCCTACAACTATGCGATTTGGAAATAAATTACATGCTTTTTTTACAAAATTCGGGTCTTTTTCTGCTATTGTACCCAGTATTACTCTATCAACTGAGTTGCTCAAAAATTTTTGAATAGTCTCAAGGTCTCTTATCCCACCTCCTACCTGGATTTTACATCGAGTATGTCTCTTTATCTCAAAAATTATTTTATGATTTATTGGACTTCCTAAAAACGCACCGTCAATATCAACTATGTGAATCCAGCTACAACCAATTTTTTCGAATTCTTTTGCTTGTTCTATTGGATTGTTATTATAGAATTTAATATCTTTTAAAAGACCCTTTTTCAATCTTATACATTTACCCTCTTTAATATCAATTGCAGGAAAAAAAATCATAATCTAGAATCCCAATTGAGAAATGCGCTCAAAAAGTCTAATCCAAACTTTTGGCTTTTTTCTGGATGAAACTGAGTACCCAAAATATTTTCTTTGCCAACCATCGCGGTAAAATCATGTCCATAATTAGATAAAAGTAACTGGTTTTTTTTTAACTTTTCTTTAAAAATATAACTGTGTACAAAGTAGGCATTAATTTCTTTATTTAGATTCATTCTTGAGTTTTTTTTCCAAAAACCAATAAATGGGTGTTGATTATTAAATGATAAACTATTCCAACCTATATGAGGTATTTTTAGACTTTTATCTTTAAGAGAAAATAATTGCACATCACCATCAATCCAACCAAAACCTTTACTTTTTCCACCTTCAAAACCCCTCTGGGCTAGCATTTGCATACCGACACATATTCCAAGAAACGCTTTTTTTTTATTGATTACATTATCTTCTAAGCATTCAAACAATCCTGGGTTTGAGTAAAATCCTTTTATACACCCTTTAAAAGAACCAACACCAGGTAAAATAAAATGTGAAGACTCGTTAAGTTCTTTAATGTTATTTGTTACCTTAACGTTTGAACAAAAAGTATGTTTATTTAATAATTGTTTAACAGCGTTATAAACAGACCTCAAATTACCTGAACCATAATCAACGATTGAAACTATATTCACATAAGCTCCTAAGTTTTATAAGTAAAAAAAGCATTATTTTGACTTGATGCAGAAATAAATTTGACGATTTCAAATTTCAATTTTTGATTATAATAATTAATTAAAATATCATTTCCATAAATTCCCCAAAAGAATGAAGATGTAAATATGTATAAATAAAAAAACCCATCATCTAAAGCAAATCCAAGCAACAACAAAATTATCAAATAGATGGAGGATATTGCCCACAATTTATTAGCAAATCCCCAAAAAAAAGTTAAGAAAAAAGCTTTCCAAGAAAATCCAATTTTAATTATCTCTATTTCTCTTTTACTACTATTTTCTAATACACAAAAAGAAGACATTTAAAGAGATCCTCCAAGGGTACCCTTAGTTGAGGGTATCTGATTCTTTCTTTTGGAATCTATTTGCACCGCCTCTCTTATTGATCTTGCTAATCCTTTAAAACATGATTCAATAATATGATGAGAGTTTTCTCCGTACAAGTTTTCAATATGCAACGTAATACCTGAATTTTGAGCAAAGGCTTGGAACCATTCCTTAAATAATTCAGTATCCATTTCTCCAACTTTATCATTAGGAAATGAGACTTTCCAAATTAAATACGGTCTATTTGAACAATCAACAACAACTCTTGACAAAGTTTCGTCCATTACAGATAGTGCTTGACCAAACCTTGTGATGCCTACCCTATTATCTAATGCTTTATAGAGAGCTTGACCGAGTGCAATCGCTGAATCTTCAGTTGTGTGATGATAATCTACGTGTAAATCACCTGAAACTTTTAATTCAACATCCACTAAGCTGTGTCTAGAAAATTGATCTATCATATGATCTAAAAAACCTATCCCAGTATTTATTTTTGATTTACCAGTCCCATCTAAATTTACTGTAACTTTTATTTTTGTTTCTTTTGTTTTTCTTTCTATTGTTTGTTTTCTCATAATCTAATATTATAAATTTATATATTTACATTATTAACACATAATCATATACAAATTCTATTCTAATTAACTTTTATAGTTTTTTTGTAATTATGGAAAAAGAAAATAAATTACGTTGGCATGGCACAACTGTTGTATCAATAAGAAGAAAGAGTGAAGTTGTTATTGCTGCAGACGGACAAGTAACATTGGGGGATACGGTGATTAAATCTAACGCAAAAAAAGTAAGAATTTTGGGAAATGGAAAAGTGCTTTCTGGGTTTGCAGGAGCAACAGCTGATGCGTTTGCACTTTTTGAAAGGCTTGAATCAAAGCTTGAAAAAACCTCAAATAATTTAATGCGAGCTTGTGTAGATTTGGCAAAAGATTGGAGAACAGATAGATATTTAAGAAGGTTAGAGGCTATGATGCTAGTTGCTGACAAAGATGTAAGTTTAATTTTAAGCGGAACTGGGGACGTGCTTGAGCCAAAAGACGGACTTATGGCCATAGGTTCAGGGGGTAATTATGCACTGGCAGCGGCTCAGGCTCTTAACACAACAAAACTTGATGCAGAAAAAATTGCTGTTAAAAGTCTTGAAATTGCTGCGGACTTATGTATCTACACAAATAGAAATATAACCTTAGAAAAAATAAAATTTTAATGACCTCTTTTACGCCTAGAGAAATTGTTTCAGAATTGGATAGATTTATTGTCGGTCAGAATGATGCAAAGAGAGCTGTTGCGGTTGCACTTAGAAATAGATGGAGAAGACAACAAATTGATGAATCATTAAAAGATGAAGTATTACCTAAAAATATCTTAATGATCGGCCCAACAGGTGTAGGAAAAACTGAAATAGCTAGAAGACTTGCCAAATTGGCTCAGGCTCCTTTCATAAAGGTTGAAGCTACAAAATTTACTGAAGTGGGCTATGTGGGCAGGGATGTAGAGCAAATAATACGAGATTTAGTGGAAATATCAATAACACTCAATAAAAACTTCCTCAAAGACGAGGTTAAAGCAAAAGCCGAAATTAATGCAGAAAAAAGAGTTATAGAAGCACTCGTTGGGTCAACAGCAACTAATCAAACAAAAGAAAAATTTAAAAAAATGTTGCGAAACGGAGAGCTTGACAAACAAGAGGTAGAAATTGAAGTTGAATCTAAAGCTGGCATGCCACTTAAATCCATGGAAATCCCTGGAATGCCAGGAGGAATGATGGGAATGCTAAATCTAGGAGAAGTACTGGGAAAAAGTTTTGGACAAAAAAAAGAAAAAAGGAAACTAACTGTTAAGGATTCTTACAATTATTTAATTGAAGAAGAATCAGATAAATTAATTGATAATGAGAACTTAATCAAAAGATCACTAAAAAATGTAGAACAAGATGGGATAGTTTTTCTTGACGAAATTGATAAAATTTGTGGAAGAAATTCAAAAGGCACAGCAGAGGTCAGTCGAGAGGGTGTTCAAAGAGATTTGCTTCCGCTAATTGAAGGCACGTCTGTATCTACAAAATATGGAAGTGTAAAAACTGATCATGTTTTGTTTATAGCTTCTGGAGCATTTCATGTTGCAAAACCATCAGACTTACTGCCTGAACTGCAGGGCCGGCTCCCGAACAGGGTGGAGCTTTCTGCATTAAATAAAAAAGACTTTATATCAATTCTCAAAGAACCAGAGAATAATCTTATTAGGCAATATATAGAATTAATAGCTACCGAAGGTGTAACATTAAATTTTACCGAAGAAGCTATCTCACAGATTGCTGAAATAGCGACTAAAGTAAATGAAGAAATTGAAAATATTGGTGCTAGGCGTCTTCACACAATTTTAGAGAAAGTTCTAGAGGAAATTAGTTTTTCAGCTTCAGACAAAAAAATTAGTAAAATCGACATTGACGAAAAATATGTAATAAAGCAGTTAAATGATGTTTATAAAGAAGATGATATTAACAAGTTTATTCTTTGAACTTTCTTAAATACAGAATGTACGCACCGTTACCTCCAAGATCATTTGGAGCCTGTGTGTACCATAAAACAAACTTCGATATTAAAATTGAACTAATCCATTGTGGAACTAATTCTTTTAAAATGCCTTTCCCCCTCCAACCATATTCAACTCCTAACCTTTTTCCTTTTCCTGTAATAATAAGTAACAATCTATTTCTTTTTTCAAAATTAAGCCTGATAAATTGAAAGACTTTTATCTTTGCTTCGTATACTTTTAGACCATGTAAATCAAGTGTTCCTTCTATTTTTTTTTGTCTCCTTTTTACTTTTTTTATTAAATTTTGGTCAGTATTTTTTTGGTATTCAAATTTTTCGTCAGGTATCTCAATATTTTCGAGATTTATTTTTTCTAAAATTTTCTGGGAAGTTAGTTCACTATTTTTTTCGGTTTTAACTTTTTGTGCAGGTTTTATTATGTTTTTATTTATTGGGTTTACTGATTTGATAAATTCATCCCATTCATCATTTTTTTTTTCAGTCATAAGCTATTACTGGTACAAGACAAATTAATAATAATGGTTTTTTTAACTTTCCTGCCTCTTTTTCTGCCACTTTACCACTTCCAATAAATAAATCAGCTCTATTAAATCCCTTTATTGCTGAACCAGTATCATGAGCAAGTGTGAGCATATCAAATTTTTTGTATTCTGCCTTCAAAACGAAGGGCACTCCTAGAGGATATAGCTTTGTGTCAATAGCAATACTTACGTTAGGAATTAAAATTCTTCCCATAGCTCCAATCGGTCCTGCTTCAAAAAAAGGTGATGATTTGAAAAAGATATACCTTTTGTTTTTGTTTAAAATTTCTGCTTTTCTATCAGTATTTTTTCTTAACCACTCTTTAATTGATTGAAGTGTTACATTTTCTTTTTTAAGATATCCTTTTTTCACCATAATTTTTCCAATTGATGTGTATGGGAATCCATTATTTCCAGAGTAAGATATTTTTACCTTGTTACCATTTTTATATTTACCTATTCCGGACCCTTGAATTTGTAAAAAAAACAGATCAATTTCGTCATCAGTCCAATATAAAACATCTTCATATTTAAACATTTCATTTATCTTTCGTCTTTCAAAAAACAAATCTTTGGAATAACGAAGTAATGGATATTGAAAAATATTTGTTTTTTTATCAGAAATTTTAATTGTTGGCTCATAATATCCGGTCAATAATTGCTTTTTGTTACTTAGTCCAACTGCTTTGAAATTTTGTATAAGAAAATTTTTGTTAAAAGTACTTTTACCTAACTTTATGCAAACATGTTTCCATTTTTCTAAACTGCCGAAATTAGGATATGATCGATGTTCTTTTAGTTTTTTTTTAAAATGCTCGGAATCACAGTTATCTAAAAGAATTTTTTTAAATTTCAAAATGTTAGAGTCTAGTAAATCGAGAGTTCTAATATCGTATTCTTTCGAGTAGGCTATGCTAATTTGAAAATTGAAGGCTAAGATTATTATTAAAAAAAAAAAATTGACTATTTTAAACATTACTTAAACTTCTGCTATTGAAAGCAAAGTCCAATTAGGATTTTTTGACATCAACTCTTTTGTAAATGTCCATTTTTCTGATATATCAAGAATTTGATTGGCATCTCCGTCAATAATTTCATCTTTATCATTTTTTACTAAATGAATCTGTTGACTTTCATATTTAAGCGTAATTATAGCTTTTTTGTCTGCAAGTTTTATCTCTAATAATTCTGGTTCTTTTAAATCTATGATTGTAATTTCAAATACTTGTTTGTTTTTTATTCTTTTATCTATGTCTTTTTTGTAATCCTTAAAAATTGATTGATCTAGGAGTTCCTCTAAATTTTTAAGATTATTTTTTGAATATGCAATTAAGATAAATTCAAACGCCTTTTTAGCTTTATCTAAAAAGCTATTAAGGTCAAATTTTGAGTCAATTTTTTTTATAGCTAGAAGCGTCTTATTAAAATCCCTATTCTCGTGCAAATGCGATTGGTCTCTTTCCTTCTCAACTTTTTTCTTTAGTTTGATTTCTTTATCTGGCTTACTTTCTTTGAATTTAGTTTTGAGGTTATATCTCTTTGCTAAGTCTTCTTCGTTGCCAGTCTTTTTCCCCAACACGTTTCTGAGTCTATTGAGAATAAAAACTGCAATTAAAGCAAGTATTAGAATGTCAAAAAAGGGGATGTTGCCCATTAAATATGTTTCTCCATAAATATTTGTATAAAAGTTTAATATAGAATACAAATTAATAATATATTAATATATTGTAATTTTTTTTAATAGAAAGGTTTTATGTCAAATAATAATAAAGACTCCTTAAATCAAGAAAATAATAATTTTCAATTTATAATTAATACCCAATATTTAAAAGATTTATCTTTTGAAAATCCAAAAGCACCAAATTCGTTGAAAGTCTTTAATTCCAAACCTGAAATTAAAATTGATGTAGACATAAAATCAAAATCTCTTAAAGATCATGGTGAAGATATATTTGAAGTTGATTTAATGATCAAGGGCTCTACTTATGTTGAAAAAGAAATAATGTTTGTTGTTGAAGCTATTTATTCAGGTATTTTTACCATTAAAAACGCTCCAAATGACGTTTTGGAAAAAGTTTTATTAATTGAATGCCCTAAATTTTTATTTCCATTTCTGCGGTCTATCATTGCTGCAAATACTCGAGATGGCGGCTTTCCTCCATTGATGATAACCCCCATTGATTTTGTTAGTTTATACGAAAGTAAGAAAAAAAGAACTAGCTAACAGACCAAAAGTTCCTTGGGATATCTTTTAACATTTTTGTATGATTATCCTTTTCATATTCAGTTAACTCAATCTCATTCAGCTTAATGTTGTTTACGTTTGAAGTATGTTTATTTAATAAATTGAAATCTTTATTGTTATTTGAAAATTTAAATTTTCTTTGTTTCCCGCCTATAAGTTCTAAATAAACTTTTGCTAATAAGTGACAATCTGTCATTGCATCGTGCTTTTCTCTTCCCTCTAAACTAATATCGTACCTTTTGCATAAAGCGTTGAGATTAACTTTACTACCAGGAAAGAGTTTCTTTGCCATAACCAAAGAACAAATACATTTTTCTATGTCAATTAATTCTAAGTTATTTCTAGAAAAAGCACTGTTTATCATAGAAATATCAAACGAAGCATTATGAACTATTAAAATTGAATCTTTTATATATGCTATAAAATCGTCTAAACAATCGTCAAATTTTGGATATTTTTCTAATATTTTGTTATTTAAACCATGTATCTTTTCAGCTGCATCACTTATTTTTATGAGTCCAGGGCTATAATATCTATGAAACACATTGCCTGTTGGAACGTCATTAACAAGTTCCAAACATCCAATTTCTATTATTCTATCTTTTTGAAAATTTAAACCAGTAGTCTCAGTATCAAGAATTATTTTTCTCATAGTTATTAAAATATATATATTTTTGTGGCCAAACCTTAATAATTTTTTTTTTTTTTATTTTTTTTAGGAATCTCTTTATTTCTTTTAAAACAAAGAATGTACCATTACCTGTATTAATATTTAAAGAGATATGTTTAAGATATTTTTTTTTATCGTATTTTTGTCTAATCAATATATTTTTCAATTTTTTTTCAGTCATTTCTGGTCTTGAAATTACTCTTCTCTTTTGAATGTGTTTGTTAACTAATAAATTAATAATAAAATCGCACTTCAAAAAATTTTTTTTTACAAACATAATTGGAATGTCAAGAAAAACTGTTTTTTTCCTAATAATTGAGGCTTGTTTTAAAAATTGTTTTTCCTTTTGTTTAACTAATGGATGAAGAAGGCTTTCTAACTTATCCAGATCTTTAGGATTATTAAATAGATATTCACCTAGATCAACAGTATTGATTTCACAATTATCGGTAATTATTTTTTTTACTTTGTTTTCAAAAAGAAATCTAATGCTGTTATTTACTTTTTTTTCTTTTATTAAACTTTTACAACATTCATCACTTGAAAAAACACTGTACCCCATTTTTTTTAAAATTTGCGTTGTTTTAGTTTTTCCTGTTCCAATCTCCCCTGTGATTCCAATTACAATCATTTCTTAAGAATTATCCTTTTCACCTCATTAATATCTTTTTCAGAAATTCTTTTATTAAACCAAAGGGCAAACGATTCTGCTGCCTGTCTTACTAACATACCCACTCCATTATAACTTCTCAAATTTGATTTTTTAGCTTTTTTTAAAAAATTTGTTTCTATTGGATTATAAATTAGATCATATACAACTGTTCTTTTTCTTAATGCACAAAAATTAAAGTTTAAATTCTCTCGTAAATTCATCCCAAAAGAGGTTGTATTTATAACTAAATCATATTTTCTTAATATTTTTTTCCTTTGCCATTTTTGTAGTGTAATTTTACAGTTAAGTGAATACAAACTAAGATTTTTCTTTAATTTTTTTGCGTTCATAACATTTCTATTGCAAATGCAAATTTCTTTGATGGGATGTTTCAATAGTTCCAACAAAATTCCTCTAGAAGCACCCCCTGCTCCAATTGCAAACACTTTTATATTGTTTAGATTCATTTTAACTTCATGTCTTAAAGAACTGACGAAGCCCTTTCCGTCTGTATTCGCTCCCATTATTTTATTGCCCTTTACATATACAGTGTTTGCTGCTCCAATTTGTTTTACGTTTTCTTCGTAATAATCTAAAAACTTTAATATTTTTGTCTTAAAAGGCAGTGTTACGTTAAAGCCTAAACATTCACCTTTTCTGATCATATTTATCATCGGACCTAGTTGTTTTTCTGATAAAAGTTTTTTTTCATATATAATTTTTTTATTAATTTTTTTTAACCATAAATTATGAATAATAGGAGACTTAGAATGTTTGATCGGGTTTCCTAACACAAATAGTTTCATCAGTTATACTTTTTTAATAATGGGAGAATTCTCTTTATTGGGAAACCTAAAATTGTCTCTCTATCACCTTCTATCTTTTTAATACATTTTAATTTGTCGTTTTCTATTTTGTACGATCCACTTGTTGAATAAACAATTGATTTGTTGTTTTTTACATATGTTTCTATATCTGACGCTTGTATTTTCTTCATGTAAACTTTTGCCTTATCTTCGATTGTTTTATACCTTCCCTCCGGTGTTAAGACACATATAGCGCTTATCAATCTGTGACAATTTCCTTGTAAAAGCAATAAATTTTTAACTGCTTCTTCTTCGCTGTTCGGTTTGTTTATTACGTCGCCTTTGCATAATATGATTTGATCGGAGCCGATGATGAGACTTTTCTGATATCTTTCTTTTATCGATTCTACCTTTTTTTGTGCCAGATATCTTGCTAGATTTTCTTTTATTTTTTTATGTTTTACTATTTCTTTTTCTTCTTCTACCGCGTGTTCTACATACTTTGCTTTTATATTATAACTTTCCAAAATTCTTCTTCTTGTCTCACTTGTGGATGCTAATACAATTTGTGTTTTAATTGTGGAAATCATAGGATTTTTACTATTTGTGTTCTTTTGTTCTTTTCATACACAGCATCTTATTTTTTTATTCACACGACTATATTGTGTATATCTTTATCTACAGTTTTGTTTTATTTGTTTAAAAAGTTATCCAGTTTTTTAGTCTTAATCTGTGTAGATTTTATTTATTTATTCACTTTTTGTTATATACTTATTATCTTGTTAACTGTGTATAAATATATAATAAATTTATTAAACATTATTAACAGTCCCAACAACAACAACAACAATATACATATATATTAAAAATAATGTTGATAACACATAAAAAAAGTAAAAACATTTCCTGTCGCTCTGTTCCTATATGGTTTATGAGACAAGCAGGACGCTATTTGCCTGAATACCATACGTTACGAAACAAAGAGATATCATTTTTGAAAACTTGTTTTAATCCCGATATTGCAGCCGAGATTTCTCTTCAACCTATAATTCGGTTTGATTTTGATTTTATTATTTTATTTGCTGACATATTGGTAATTCCTCATGCCTTAGGGCAAAATGTTGATTTTGTAAATGGTAAGGGACCAGTGTTAGACAAATTTGATTTAAATAGGAAAAACGGTAATTCCGATAAAGAAGCTTTAAAAATACTATCTCCAATATTTGAAACTATAAAAATTATTAAAAGTAAGTCTATCCAAAAGAAAACAATAGGATTTTGTGGAGGCCCTTTTACTGTTTTGACTTATATGATTGAACGAGGCTCATCGCGAGATCATAAAAATACATTAAATTTCATAAAAAATAAGCCAAATCAGACAAAGTATTGGCTTAAAAAGATAACAGAAATATCAATAAAATATTTATTAAAACAAATAGAAGCTGGTGCTGATTTAATAAAAGTGTTTGATTCATGGGCAGGATTATTAAATGAAAGGGAATATGAAGAATATATTATAAAACCTAACAAAGAGATATTTGAAAGCATCAAGAATGAAAAAGAAAAAACAAAAATTATACTTTTTCCAAGAAAATCAAAACATTTCATTGATATTTTTTTGAGAGAGATAAACTGTGACATTATATCAATAGATCAACATCTTAGTAGGAAAAATATGGATTATTGTCGAAAAAATAAGATTACAATTCAAGGTAATTTAAATCCAGAATTGCTATTTACAGGTGGAATTAAAATGGTGGAAGAAGTAAAAAAAATCATGGAAAAATATAAAAATAATGAACATATTTTTAATTTATCACATGGCGTTTTACCCAATACCCCATTGAGAAACGTAAAACAGGTAGTAGAACAAGTAAAGAATTATGAATTTACCAACTGAACATCCAAAAATACCAGATAAGAAAACTGGGATATTACTTGTAAATTTAGGAACACCAGATTCAACAAGGTGGTGGGATATTAGATGTTACTTAAAAGAGTTTTTATCAGATAGAAGAGTTATTGAGGTAAATCCAATATTGTGGAAAATCATCTTAAATTTAATAATTCTGACGTTTCGACCTGCAAAAACTGCAAAAGCATATAGAAAAATATGGCTAAAAAAAGAAAATATGTCTCCTTTACGATATTACACGATACAACAAACAGAAAAACTGGAGAGGTCGTTGAAAAATAGATCACTTGTAATCGATTATGCTATGAGATATGGAAATCCAAGTATTTCAGAGAAAATAGATAAATTAAGGAAAAAAGGCTGCGAAAAATTAATAATACTGCCATTGTATCCTCAGTACGCTGCGGCAACTACGGCAACAGTATGTGACGAAGTATATAGAAGTTTAATGAAAATGAGATGGCAACCAAGTATTCAAATAATCCCGCATTATGAATCAGAACCATTGTACATAAAGGCTTTAGTTAGAAGTATAGAAAAAAAAATAAAAGAAATAAAATGGATACCCGAAATTATAATAGCGTCGTATCATGGAATACCGAATAGTTATTTCAGAAAAGGCGATCCCTATCATTGTTATTGTCATAAAACAACACGTTTAATAACAGAAAAATTAAACAAAAAAATACCCATTATAACGACCTTTCAATCTCGATTTGGACCGGAAGAATGGCTAAAACCGTATACAGACAAAACATTGGAAAAATTGCCATCGGAAGGGAAAAGAAAAGTATTATTAATATGTCCAGGGTTTTCGGCTGACTGTGTAGAAACTTTAGAAGAAATTTCAATCGAAGGAAAAGAGACTTTTTTAGAGTCAGGCGGAAAAAATTTTGAAGTAATACCGTGTTTAAACGATAATAAAGATCATATTTTATTGTTTAAACATTTAGTTCGACAAACAATTAACTAAAAATTAGATTGGATATACAAACTAAATATAATATCTTAAAAGCACTTCATCTAATTTTCTTCACAACATGGATGGCTGGGTTATTTTACTTGCCAAGAATATTTGTTTACCATGCTGAAGAATCAATAAAAACAAAACAATACGAAACTTTTACTACTATGGAGCGAAAACTATACAAATACATTATGAATCCTTCATTAGTAGGGACGTGGTTTTTTGGTATAACCTTAACAGTATTAACCGAAGCCCATGTGTATGTATGGTTTAGTATAAAATTTATTTGTGTCTGTCTTTTAACAGTATTCCATATCTACTGTGGAAAAATAAGAAAGGAATTTGAAATAGGCAATAATACAAAAACATCTAAATATTATAGAATTATAAATGAAATACCGACGATATTATTTATCTTTATAATATATACAGTGATTTTTAAACCACTAGTTTGACAAAAGGCAGAAAAATTTATAATATTCAAATTCCTAATAGTATTTTTATTCCTAAACCTCTAACATTTTCTTATAATGCATCTCAAAGATTTAAAGCAGAAAAATCCCTCAGAACTTTTAAAAATTGCTGAAGACTTAAAGATTGAAAATGCAAGTTCGTTGAGGAAGCAAGATATGATTTTTGCTATATTGAAACAAATGGCAGAAAATGGCACAGCTATTTTTGGTGAAGGAGTTTTAGAAATACTCCAAGATGGGTTTGGTTTTCTTAGATCTCCTGAAGCAAATTATCTTCCTGGACCGGATGACATTTATCTTTCTCCTTCTCAAATAAAAATAAACAGTTTGCGAACAGGAGATACAGTTGAAGGAGAAATGAGATCTCCTCGAGAATCAGAAAGATACTTCGCTATAACTAAAATAGATAAAATTAATTTTGATTCTGTCGATAAAGCAAAGCAACGAATAAATTTTGACAATCTAACGCCTCTTTATCCTGAGGAAAAAATTAATATGGAAATAGAGGACCCAACCAAAAAAGATATAACAAATAGAGTTATGGATCTTATCGCACCATTAGGAAAAGGACAAAGAGCTTTAATAGTTGCACCGCCAAGAACTGGTAAAACAGTTATGTTACAAAATATTGCTCATTCAATAACCACTAATCATCCCGAGACCTACCTAATAGTTTTATTAATAGACGAACGGCCAGAAGAAGTCACAGATATGATTAGATCAGTTAACGGTGAAGTGGTTTCTTCAACTTTTGACGAACCTGCAGTCAGACACGTTGCTGTTGCTGAAATGGTTATATCCAAAGCAAAAAGACTTGTTGAACATAAAAGGGATGTAATAATCCTTTTAGACTCAATAACTAGATTGGCAAGAGCTTACAACACGCAAGTTCCAAGTTCGGGGAAAGTTTTAACAGGTGGTGTTGATGCGAATGCTTTACAACGACCTAAAAGGTTTTTCGGAGCAGCGAGAAATATAGAAGAAGGAGGGTCGTTAACTATTATTGGAACAGCTTTGGTTGATACAGGGTCTAGAATGGATGAAGTAATTTTTGAGGAATTTAAAGGAACAGGAAACTCTGAAATTATTCTAGATAGAAAACTTTCAGATAAGAGAGTTTTTCCTTCTATTGACGTAACAAAATCAGGTACTAGAAAAGAAGAATTATTGGTTGATAAAGATGCATTATCTAAAATGTGGGTTCTGAGAAAAATATTGTTACCTATGGGAGTTATAGATTCAATGGAATTTTTGATTGAAAAAATTAAAAACTCTAAAACCAACTCAGATTTCTTTGAATCAATGAATAGTTAATTCAAAATTCTTATATTTATATAATTTCATCCAAATTATTATGCTTAATAAAGACAAAAGTATATTTGCTCTGTCTACCCCATGGGGTATATCTGGAATTTCTGTAATAAGAATATCAGGAAAAGGGTGCTGTAACGTAGTAAAGACGATGTGCTCAATCAAAAGCCCTAAACCTAGATATATTTATAATTGTAATTTAAAAGACAAGCAAAGTAACATAATTGATAATATAATGGCGGTTTATTTTAATTCACCAAAATCCTTTACTGGGGAAGATATGTTAGAGTTATATACTCACGGAAGCATAGCTGTAATAAAAAGAGTTTTATTAGAGCTAAGCTATATACCAAACCTCGAACCAGCTCAACCAGGTGAATTTTTGAAAAGAGCATATTTCAACAACAAAATTAGCTTGATTCAAGCTGAAGGGATAAATCATTTAATCAAATCTGAAACAGAGAAGCAAAGAATAGTATCTTCAAATATGTCTTTTAATGGGACAATCAGTTTATGTGAAAAGATTAAGGAGGACATTACATATATTGGAGCTCTTGTTGATGCAACAATTGAGTTTTCAGAAGAAGACGAAAACACGCAAAAAAGTAATATTGAAAAATTAATTTATAAAATTATAAAGGAGCTTGGAAGTCAGTTAAATGGTATTGAGACAACTAGAAAGATTTTTAATGGGTTAAATATAATCGTTTTTGGCCCGCCAAATGTGGGAAAATCTTCTTTATTTAATCTTATTACCAATAGTGATAATTCAATTGTTACCTCCAAAGCAGGAACAACTAGAGATTTAATACAAGTTGCCTTAGAAGTAGAGGGATACAAAGTAAACTTTACGGATACTGCTGGTATTCGACGAGCAAAAGACGACATTGAATTAATTGGTATAAAAAGAACAACAAAAAAAATAGAATCAGAAGAAAAATTAATGCTAGTGCTGTCTCCAGACTCTTACAATAAAAGAAATGTAAACTCTTTAAAAGATCTTTTCAATAAAATTAGTAAAAAAGAAATCATAGTAATTTTTAATAAAGAAGACTTGTTAAATTTTAAAAAGGCACAGAAAAAATGGTTCAATGCGTTACCTTTCCTAAAAAAAACTAGTTTTATAACTACATGCTGTATAAATAAAAACGAAAAGCACAAAATATTGAAAAAAATCTCCAAGTTTGTAAAAAGCGAATTTATTGAAAACGAAAGAGTAAATGATAATAATTTATTTTTTACAGAATATAGGCACGAAGTACATTTAAAGAAATGCTTGAAATTTTTAAAATCAAGCTATAATCTTTTAGAAAAAGTTGAGTTGTGTTCTGAAGAACTAAGACTGGCTCTCAAAGAGATAGAAAGTATAGAGGGTAATGTAGATAGTGAAATTAAACTTGACATAATATTTAACAAATTTTGTATTGGCAAATAAATGTTTCACGTGAAACAAAAATTTTATGATGTTATTATTTTGGGCGGTGGTCACGCAGGAGTAGAAGCTGCAGCAGCTGCATCAAAAATAGGCGCAAAAACAGCGCTAATCACTTTCTCTAGAAAAGACTTGGGTGCAATGTCGTGTAACCCTGCCATGGGAGGGCTAGGAAAAGGACATTTAATTAGAGAAATTGATGCTTTAGGTGGAATTATTGGACAAGCCTCTGACATGTCTGGAATTCAATTCAGAATGTTGAACAGAACCAAAGGTGAGGCTGTTCAAGGACCCAGAGCTCAAATTGATAGGAACAAATACAAAAAAGCGGTTTCAGGCTTGCTCAAGACCTTAACAATTTTTGAGGATGAAATTGAAGAAATACATTTAGAAAAAAACATTAGAAAAGTTAGGTCAGTTAAGTTAAAGGAATTTGGGAATTTGAATTGTCAATCACTAATAGTTACAACTGGAACATTTTTGAATGGGTTGATCCATTGTGGACAAAAAAGTTGGTCAGCAGGAAGACTTGGAGCAAAAGCTACGACTAAGTTAGCAAAGTTTTTTATAAAAGAGAAGTTTGTAACTCGGCGTCTAAAGACAGGAACCCCTCCAAGACTTTTAGGTAGTTCAATTGATTTTAAAAAATGTATAGAACAAAAAGGTGATTCTCATCCAGTTCCCTTTTCTTTTTTAACTGAAGAGCTAAGATTAAAACAGAAGGCATGTTTTATTACTAAGACAAATGAAACTACCCACAAAATTATACGGTCAAATATTTACAAATCTCCCATGTATAACGGTAAAATAAAAAGCAAAGGTCCAAGATATTGTCCCTCAATTGAAGATAAAGTCCAAAGATTTAAAGATAGAATAAGCCATCAGATTTTTTTAGAACCAGAAACAGAGGCTGGGGATATAATTTATCCAAATGGAATATCTACTGCTATGCCATCTAATGTCCAAAAGAAATTTATTAGGAGCATAAATGGCTTAGAAGAAGCTCAAATTTTAAAAGATGGTTATGCTATAGAATACGACACAATTGATAGCAAAGAATTAAAAAATACCTATGAAACAAAAAAAATTGAAGGATTATATTTGGCAGGACAGATAAACGGATCCACTGGATATGAGGAAGCTGCAGGACAAGGATTATTAGCAGGCATAAATGCTGCTAACAAAGTGTTAGGAAAAAAAAGTTTTGTTTTGGGAAGATCAGATGCATATCTAGGCGTACTTACAAGTGATCTTATGAAAGGAGGGTTAGTTGAACCATACAGGATGTTTACTTCTAGAGCAGAATATAGATTAACTTTAAGGGCAGATAATGCAGATTACAGATTGACTGACAAAGCAATAAATTTGGGTTTAGCTTGTAAAGATCGCTCGAGAAAATGGATTAAGAAAAAGAAAGCGTTGGCGGCAGGAACTAAACTATTAAGACAAAACTATGCGACCCCTAATAAAATAAAAGCTGCAGGGCTGGATATAAACCAAGACGGTAAAAAAAGAAGCGCGTATGAAGTTTTAGGATATAATAACAGTAATTGGCAATTAATCATCTCGATTTGGCCACAATTAAAAAAAGTAAACATATCAGAAAAAGAAAAAGAGCAAATAAGAATTACGGCTTTCTATGAAAAGTATGTGGAGAGACAAATGGGAGAGATAGAAGAATTAAAAAAAGAATCCGGATTAAAATTTAAAAGTAATTTTAATGCAAAAGATTGCGCTGGGCTATCTAATGAAGTTAAAGAGATATTATTAAAAAATTCACCTAAAACTCTTGGAGAAGCTTCTTTATTGCCAGGAATGACTCCTTCAGCCGCCTCTTTGTTACTGAAGCACACAAAGAAATAAGAAGTGGCTGAGGCTTTTCGTCAAAAAGAAGCATTTAAATCAACATACAATGTTTCACGTGAAACAATGAGAAAATTTGAGAAATATGAAGATATGTTGAAAGACTCGCAAAAAAAATTTAATCTAATTGGAAAAAGTACTGAGAATAAAATATGGGCACGACATTTTTATGATTCAGCTTTTTCATGCAAGTTTGTGTTGGAAATAATTGGTAGAACTAAGAAAAAAAGGTTTAGTTTAGTAGATGTAGGCTCTGGAGCAGGCTTTCCGGGTTTGGTAATTGCACTGATGTGCCAAGAAATTTCCAATGTTTCGTTCACCCTTATAGAATCAAACAAAAAAAAGGCTTTTTTTCTAGAAAGTATAGTTTCTCTTCTTGGGCTAAAAGTAAAAGTATTAAATAGTAGGGTGGAAGAACAAAAAAAGAAGTTTGATCTCATTACAGCTCGTGCAGTCGCTCCACTCAATAAGTTGGCAAAGTTAGTAAGTAAAATTTCAAAAAAAGATTCTATTTTACTTGCATTCAAAGGACAGAGCTGGGAGGAAGAAGTTAGATTATTAAAAAAAGAGTGGAATTATAAAGGTTTAATTGTTAAAAATAATATTGATCTTGAAAAGTCTAGAGGTGTGTTATTGTTAATCGATTCTGTCTCAAAAAAAAGTAGGCCCAAATGAGAACAGTTTTTTCAATTGTTAACCAAAAAGGTGGAGTGGGTAAAACTACTACAGCTATTAACTTGGCCACTGCACTTTCAATAAGTGGAAAATCCTGTTTGGTAATAGATTTAGATCCACAAGGCAATGCAAGTACTGGATTTTCGATAACATCTGAGCAGAGAACACCTGGTTCTTATGAAGTTTTACTGCAGAAATGTAGTATTTTAGATGTCATCAGACCAACAGAAGTTTCAGGCTTAGGTCTTATTCCATCTAGAGTTGAGCTTTCTAACGTAGAGCAAGAACTAATAAAATTTCAGGATAGAGAGTTTTTACTCAAAAAAGCCATTGATTCACTCCCAGATAGATATGATTCAGTTATTATCGACTGCCCTCCAGGTTTAGGTTTTTTAACAACAAATGCCCTAGTTGCCTCTGACAAAGTGTTAATTCCATTACAGTGTGAATTTTACGCACTTGAGGGTTTAAGCCAAATTTTGAGAGTAATTAAAAAGGTAAAATTAGAACTAAACTCTAATTTAAATCTGGATGGAATATTATTAACAATGTATGATCCTAGAAATAAATTAAGTTTTCAGGTAGAGGAAGATGTGAGAGAGGTCATGGGGTCGATAGTATACAAAACTATCATTCCTAGAAATATAAAAATTTCAGAATCTCCTTCACATGGAAAACCTGTTTTATTATACGACCACAAATGTATTGGATCAGAGGCATATGTTAATTTAGCTGCAGAAGTTCTCAAAAGAGGAAGTTTTGGTGGACTTGCAAAAAGTAAAAGATAAGGAGTTTAGTCGATGAAAAAAAAAATAAAAGCAAAAAGAAAGTTAGGAATGGGATTGTCATCATTACTGGTTGAAGACGAGGCACTTTCAATGATCGTAAAAAAGCAAGGAAGGCCAGCAAAAAAAATATTACCAGGAAATTACAAAGACAATTTAAAAAAATATGAACTTAAACCCAAGAAAGGTGTTTCCCAAGATGTAGTCCCTACTCACATCTTAGTTCCTGGAAAGTTTCAGCCAAGAAAAGATTTTAATTCTCAGGAGATTGAAGAGCTTTCAGAATCTATAAAAGAAAATGGAATTTTACAACCATTACTTGTTAGACCACTTAATACACGTGGGAAAAGTTTTGAAATTATAGCTGGAGAAAGAAGATGGAGAGCAGCTCAAGTGGCAAATCTTCACGAGGTACCAGTAATAGTAAGATCCTTTGATGATGAGACAGCATTGGGAGTGGCAATGGTAGAAAATTTGCAAAGATCAGATTTAAACTTAATCGAAGAAGCTGACGGGTACAGACTGCTAATGAATAAATTTCAATATACTCAAGAAAAACTCTCTTCTCATTTAGGAAAAAGTCGAAGTCATGTAGCTAATGTATTAAGACTTCTTTCTTTATCAAAAAAAATAAAAAACCATCTTATTCATGGAGATCTTACTTACGGTCACGTTAGATCTCTTTTATCCCTTTCTGAAGATGATGCTAACCAAGTTGCATCACAAGCAATTGACAAAGGTATGAGCGTTAGGGAAATTGAAAAATTTGTTAAAAAGCTTAAGAATGTTAGCATTATCGTTAAAAATACTAAAACTTATTGCTCTGACGATCCTAATATAGAATATTTAGAAAAAGAATTAACAGTTCTACTTGGATTGAAAGTAACAATTAAAAATAATACGAAAAATAAGGGTTATCTTTCAATACATTATAACAGTTTAGATCAATTGGATCCAATTATCGACAAGTTAAAATGGAGACCAAAGTAAGAAATCAGTATTTGAGTTTGTAAGCAAGTTTAGCTACAGAAAAAAAAACAAAGTCTGTGGAGTCAAAATCCGATTGAGTTTTTAATTTTTTTTCTATGTAAAAAAGTCTTTTAAGAGTCCCTTGAATTAATGTAATTGTCCAAAATTTGGATTGAGTAAAAAATTCCTCTTGATATTTAAAAAAAATTGGTGGTTTAAGAGATTTAAGCGCAGTTTGTCTAGAGCCAATCAATTGATATTTTTCTTTGAAATAAATTAATTTGTAAAAATGATTAACCAAAGAATTAATAACAAGTATATTTGAAAAGTTATATCTTTTTTTTAATCCAAGTAGAATATCAAGTTTTTTTAATTCGCCAGATACGATAGCGTAGATCAAGTTTTCAAGCTCAAAGCTTCTATTGGTATTTGTAATTTTTAAAAATGATGTTTCATCAAGTTCTTGATTGGTTTTTAAGAAGATTATTATTTTCTCAATTTCATTTGAAATATTACTTCTATTTTTATGAAAAAAAATAACCATAAAGTTTAACAAATCTTCACTGATTTTCAAATTTTCCAATTTCAGCGTTTTTATTATTATCTTTTTTATTTCATCTTGGTTATTTTCATAGCATGGTAAACAAGCATATTCATGGCTTTTTTCAAAAAATGATCGAAACTTACTATTTTTTTTTAACTCCGCTGTTTTAAATATAATTCTGGTATTGTTTATATTACTTAAATTAATTTTTTTAATTTTCTGGAAAATTTTTTCAGGATAAGGAACATTGATTATAAATAAGTTTTTTTGTGCAAAAATATCATGATTAGAAATCTCTTGTTCTAATATGTCAACTTGTTCCAAATTTGAAAAATCTAGAAAGTGTGTAGTATATTGATCAAAAATTGATGAAATATATTTTAAATACAAGTTATTTTTTTCATAGTTTGGACCATAAATAAGAAAACACGATATTTTTTCAAATGAGGATGTTAAATTTTCAATATTCTTAAAAATCATGGATAAATTTTTCTCTTTAGATTCATTGACAAAATTAGATTAACAATTTCCTGAGATAAAGACTTAAGAATATTTTCATTAGTATCTGTCTCTGCGATTAGATTTGCGTAAGAGTTATTACCAAGATCAAAGCTTGAGAATTTTTCCAAATTTCCTTTTGTAATAGCCCCTACCTTATCATAAAAAATATAATCTGCGGTGTAGGTAACGTTGTATTTTGTAGTTGAAAGATCTTTTTGTAAACCTAAGTTGCTTTGAGACCTTTTAATTAAAACAATTAGTTTAAGTGACGAATTCTTCGAGATCTGTTTATTAATTTTTTGGTTTATATATTTTTCTACGATTTGCGACTCAAAACGAGAATTTTTATTTTCATTCTTACTTTTGACTATTACTTGAATTTTGTAATTTAAAAGTTTTTCATTTATTTTGTATATAGGTTTAAATCCACAACCTGAGAAATTAAGAACAATTAAAAAAATAAAAAACTTTAGCATAGAATTATAATACAAAATTTATGATTTTATTCTTTACAAATATAGTTTTTTTGATTTTAGAAGAAAATATTTTATTTATATTATCGTCCACTTTCAATAATTTCATTACCTGATTCTCATTTAAATTCTTCTCCATATCTACAATTGCTTTTTTTTTCCCGTTAATCTGAATTACCAACTTTATTAGATCTTCCGTAATGTATTTCTCTTTATATTTTGGCCATGGCAGATCACATATGCTCTTGTTATTGTTACTGTTATTGTTACTCAATTCTTCAGAAAAATGCGGTGTAAAAACATAAATTAGTCTCAAAAAAATTGACCACAAGTAATTCTCAAGACACCTCTCAATTTTTTCACTAGAAAATAAAAAATTTGAAAATTCTCTGAGTTTTGCAACCGCTGAATTAAATTTAAAATTCTCAATATCATTATTAAAACTTTTGATTAATTTTTGAGCTTTTTTAACTAAAGCACTAGATTCTTCAGTGCGAGCATCTAATTCGTCTTTTTCAGTAAATTCAAATTGATTTCTTTTAAGATGTAGAAAAATTTTATTTAAATATTTCCAAACGGATCTTATTCCTTCATCTGACCATTCAAGGTCCCTTTCGGGAGGAGAGTCTGACATCATAAAAAGTCTAGCGGTATCTGCTCCAAATTCTTTAATAATAGTGTCTGGATCAATAATATTTTTCTTTGATTTGCTCATTTTTTCCGACCTTCCTCTTATTACTTCATCACCACTAAGTAAAAAAAATTTATTATCTTTCTTTATTACTTCTGAAGGTTCAACCCAAGTATTATCTTTATCTTTATATGTCTCATGACAAACCATCCCCTGTGTAAGTAAACTCTTAAAGGGCTCGTTTGGCACATCATATTTAAATTTGTTTAATGCTCTCATGAAAAATCGTGAATACAGCAAATGTAAAATAGCATGCTCTATGCCTCCTATATATTGGTCAACTGGCATCCAGTTTTCTATCGATTTGTTAGAAAAGCCTTTTTCAGAATTTAGAGGATCACAAAATCTTAAAAAATACCAAGATGAGTCAAAAAAGGTGTCAAGTGTATCAGTTTCTCTGATTGCCTTCATTCCGGTCTCATGACAGGTTGTGTACTTCCATGTAGGGTGAAGATCAAGGGGATTACCTTTTTGCTCAAAATTAGCATCGTCAGGAAGGATTACTGGTAATTCTTTATCACTTACTGGTAAAATTTCTCCATCTTCTCTATAAATAATTGGTATCGGACATCCCCAATACCTTTGTCTTGAAACGCCCCAATCTCTCAGTTTGAAAATTGTTCTTTTTTTTCCTATATCTCGTTCTTTAAAAATTGAGATTATTTCTTTTCTTGCTTTTGACATTTTTTTATTGTTTAAAAAATTTGAATTTACCATTATTGGATCTTCATCGTCGTTTACTTCAAAAAAATCTTTTTTTTCTGGGTTTGAAAATACAGTCTTTATTTCTAAATTAAATTTCTTTGCAAAATCATAATCTCTCTTATCATGTGCTGGACAACCGAAAATTGACCCTGTTCCGTATTCCATTAATACAAAATTTGCTAGAAAAATAGGTAATTTTTTTCCATTTAGTGGATGAATAGCCATATAATCTGTTTTAAAACCAATTTTTTCAATGTCAGTTTTGGCAGTAGTATAAATTTTTTCTTTATTTTCATTTTTAAATTTTTTTAATTTATCACTTGATAAGACATCTTCACAAAGAGGGTGATCAAAAGATAATGCAATAAATGATGCTCCAAATATTGTTTCAGGTCTTGTGGTAAACACCGTTATATAGGTGTTATCTTTATTATGAATTTTAAAGAAGATTTCAGCACCATCAGATTTTCCAATCCAATTTTTTTGCATAAACTTAACTTTTTCTGGCCAACCGTTTAAGTTTGTTAAATTGGAAAGAAGATCTTCAGAGAAATCAGATATTTTGAGGAACCATTGTGAAAGTTTTTTTTTCTCTATTTCTGCACCTGACCTCCATCCTTTGCCTTCAACCACTTGTTCATTAGCTAATACAGTATTATCAACTGGATCCCAGTTAACATAACTATCTTTTTTGTAAGCTATTCCTTTTTTGAAGAACTCAATAAAAAATTGTTGTTGATGCTTGTAATAATCCGGCGAACTTGTTGATATTTCTCTTTTCCAATCAATAGCAAGACCAATCTTTTTTAATTGATTTCTCATTGTGCGTATATTTTTTTTAGTCCATTCTCTTGGATTGGTTTTATTTTCAAATGCAGCATTTTCTGCTGGCATCCCAAAGCTATCCCATCCCATAGGATGAAGTACATTGTAATTATTGGATTTGAAATAACGTGACAAAACATCTCCTAATGTATAATTCCTTACGTGACCCATATGTATTTTGCCTGAGGGGTATGGAAACATCTCTAAAATGTAATATTTTTTTTTGGGTGATCTCGATTGAGATACATTATAGATATCTTTTTCTACCCAAAAAGTTTGCCATTTTTGTTCAATTTGTTTATGGTTGTAAGCCTGCATAATTAAAAAATATCTTTCATAAAATAACTTATACCACCAAATCCTCTCAATTGTTTACATTTTAGTCTCTTAAAATTTTTTTCATTAATGCCACCTAAAGCATAGAGATTCGATTCTATTGATTTGCTTAAATTTAAAAATTTTATTGGATTTAATGGCAATATTTTTTTGTGAGTTTTCGTATAAAAAGCTGGTGATAAAAAAACTAAGTCAACTCTTTTGGAATTAGACGTTATAATTTCTATTTTGTTATGCACTGTGGTTGCGTATATTAACTTTCTGTTCTTCTTTTTTTTTTTTAAAAAGTTAATGGGAACAAAAATACCGTCTGCCTTAAATCTGAGAGCAATTTCCAATGAACCTTTGATAAGAAACTTTATACTATTTAATCGACAAAATTCGAACAAACTTTTTTCCTTAAAAGAAGTAATTGAAGTCGAATAATCTTTGTTAAAAAAAATGACGCCTACATTAGAATCTATTTGTTTTAATGCGTTTAAATTTTTCTTTTCTAGATCTTTCAGAAAAAACCATTTTTCTGGTAAATTATAAATCATGAGCTCTTCTACAAAAAAAATTGTTTTTAATTATAACAAAGTTTGCAAAGAAATAAGACATTTTGAAAATTTTTATAAAAGAAAACAAAATAGTGTGAATTTAATTGTTGTCTCTAAGACTTTCGCAGAGGAAAAAATTTCTCCTATAATTATAAAAGGACATAAAGATTTTGGTGAAAATAAAGTTCAAGAGGGTTCTGAAAAATGGAAGGATATTAAAAAAATATATTCAGATATAAAACTTCACCTTATTGGTCCTTTGCAATCCAACAAGGTAAATCTTGCCTTGAAAACTTTTGATTGTATCCATACGATCGATAGAAAGAAAATTGCAAAAAAAATTAATGATTCTATAGAAAACAATTTTCAAGCTAACTTTAAAAAATTTACTTTTTTTATTCAAATAAATACTGGTTCAGAACCTCAAAAATCAGGAGTCAAACTATCCGAAGTTGATGAATTTTATAAATGGTGTGTAAATGAAACAAATCTAAAAATAATTGGTTTAATGTGCATACCTCCAATCAATGAACCTCCTAAAACACATTTTAGCATTATCAAAGAACTAGCAAGAAAATACGATTTGCCTCATTTAAGTATGGGTATGAGTAACGATTATGCAGAAGCGATTGAATGTGGCTCAACTTTCCTAAGGCTTGGTTCAGTAATTTTTGGAAAGCGCGATAAAACTATTTAATTATAATTTTACAAGATTTAGTAAGAGTTTTAAGAATTTCTATAAATTCAAGCTTATTAATAGCGATGCATCCATCTGTAAACTTATTTTTCTTTTCTTTGCAATGGAGAAATATTGCACTTCCTCTAAATTTTTTTGTTAGCTCTGTATTGTAGTTTAAAACTGCAATAAGATCATAACAATTATCACTTCGAAACATCTTTTCGTGATCGAAACCGCAAGGTTTTTTCCTTATTTGATTATACTGAATATCTTTAGAGTCAGTGGACCACACGGTTGATTGAATTATGGGAATTTTTTTAAAATTGCATTTTAAATAATTAAATTTATCTTTTCGATACAAAATATAATTTATTCGAAATATTCCCCTTGGTGTCTTTTTGTCTCCTTCTCTTGTTTTTTTCCCAATACCATTTTTGCCAATAAAACAGTTGAAAACTCTTTTATTAAAAATAAAATCTGCTTTATAATTATTTTTAGATTTAATTATTATATTGAAAGGCATGATAAATTTAAGAAAACTAATAAATATAGTATTTATAACAGAAAATAATATTATTTTTAATGATCTTAAATTAATATTAAATAACTTTTTTGGAATCACATGCAAGCAAATAAATGATTTTAGAGATTTGGATCTAAATATTTTTGACAATAAGTTTCCTCCTATAATTTTTATGTCCGATGAAAATAGAAATTTAAAAAAAAATCTTTTAGATCTACCCAAAAAAATCAAGGATGATAACCACTTTTTTTTGTTTTCAGAAAAAAAGATACATGTCCCATTTATTACAAATATTCAGGTTCCTTTTAAGATTAATGTCTTAATTAATGAACTGAAAAGAATATCTAATATAAAGTTGAAAAAATCTTTCGAGTTTAAAAGTTCTAACTATGAATATTCTTTTGATGAGGCATCTTTCACGTCAAAATTTAATAAAAAAAAAATACACCTAACTGAAATGGAGAATAAACTGGTAAATTTCTTACTAACTTCAAAAAAGGGTGTAAATAAAAAACATATCCTATCTGTAGTGTGGGGTTATTCAAAGGAATTAAATACTCATACATTAGAGTCACTTATATACAGATTGAGAAAGAAGATTGAATTTGATCCTCAAGATCCAAAAATTTTAATTTACGAAAAAAATAAATATTTCATGAAATTATAAATTAATTTTAATCTTTATTGGCACATGATCTGATGGCCTGCTAAGAGTTCGAGTATAATCTAATATTTTGATAGAATAATTTTTTTTTTTTAAATCATTTGATATCCAAATATGATCCAGCCTTCTACCCTTGTTATTTATCTTGAAATCTTTCGATCTATAACTCCACCAAGTAAAAATGTTTTCAGGTGGATTGATCCGAGCTCTGACAGCATCATTCCAATTACCAACTTCAAGAAATTTAAGCAAATATTTCCTTTCAATATCAGTATGGCTTACAACATCTTTGAGTTGTTTGTGCGACCACACATCATCCTCGAAAGGAGCAATATTAAAGTCACCACAAATCAGGAAATTTTTCGGTCTAATTTTTTTTGACCAACTAATTAAAGCTTTTAAGAAATCTAATTTATTTTTAAATTTAAGATTAATTTTCTGATCAGGAACGTCTCCTCCCGACGGAATATAAAAATTATGAATATTTATGCCAAAAATCGAGATACCGATTTGCCTTCCTTGATTTAATTGAGATAGATCTAAAATATCAAAAGATTCTGCTTTCTTTTGAGTTATTATGGCAACACCATTGTACGAAGGTACTCCATGTAAATAAAAATGAGAATATCCTAATTTTAAAAATTCATTCTTTGGAAAAGAATCGTTAATCACTTTTGTTTCTTGAAGGCAAATAATATCAGGTTTATATTTTTGGCAAACATTTAAGACTTGTTCAAGTCTTGTTCGGATTGAATTAACATTCCATGATAGAATTTTAATAATCATTTTTTATTTATTCCCAAATGGTATTTGTCTCGGATCTTCTATTATATAATTCTTTCTGTCAATTTTATCATTTATCCTAGTATTTGTAAGATACATTTCTGTTTGATATCCTTGAAAATCTCTAATAATCCACTTTTTTAAATTCAAAGGTGAACTTTCAAATATTAATTCAACGTTGGAGATATTTGATTCATCCATAACTGTTAATTCTATTACGATTATGCCTTCTTTTTTTTCAAATTTTGTTATCTTCTGATTGTTGATTTTAAATTTATCATCGAGAAGTATTTTTACAGGGAGCTGATTGATGTTATAAAAATTAATAGTTTTTTGTTTTTTGTTAATAATTGCTAGCTTTTTACCATCACTTATTATTAACCGATTTATGGGGGGGTTATATTCGATTCTTAATAGATTTGGTCTAGATAACTTAATATTACCAGACAAATTATCTCCATTAGAATTAATTTGAATAAAGTTGGAATCAAAGGATTTTATCTCACTCAAATAGTTTGAAATACTAATTATATCTTTCTGTTCAGAATTAAAACTACTTAACAAGGAAAAAAAAAAAATAATTTTTAAAGTTTTACAAATCTTTGCCAACTAATACCTCCCTCCTTCCAACGTGATTAGCAGCACTTATAATCCCCTCAGACTCCATTTTTTCAATTATTCTTGCTGCTCTGTTATAGCCTATTTGAAGTTGCCGTTGAATAAAACTTGTCGACGCTTTTTTCTCTCTACAGACAATGGCTACGGCTTGATTATATAGTTCGTCATTTTTATCTAGATTCAAATCAAACATATTTTCATTATTTTCTTCTTCTGTTATTGAATCAATATATTCTGGCTCCCCTTGTAATCGTAAATATGAAACGACTGATTCAACTTCGTGTGTCTTTACAAAAGGTCCGTGAACTCTCAATAATTTTTTTCCTATCATAGTTATTAGTAAGTCACCGCGGCCTAGTAATTGTTCTCCACCTTGTTCTCCGAGAATTGTTCTGCTATCAATTTTTGATTGAACCTGGTAGCTGATCCTACTTGGAAAATTTGATTTAATAGTACCAGTAATCACATCTACCGATGGGCGTTGTGTTGCGACTATAAGGTGTATACCAGCTGCTCTAGCCATCTGAGATAGTCTTTGTATTGTTGCCTCGATTTCTTTTCCTGATGTAATCATTAGATCTGCTAGTTCATCAACTACAACTACAATTTTAGGAAACACCCTTAAGTCTATCGATTTTTTTTCTATCAAAGGTTTGCCTGTCTCAGAATCAAATCCAACTTGAACCTCTTTTTGGATAACCTCACCCTTTTCTATTAGTCTCTTTACTTTTTGATTGTACGACTCAATTTCTCTAACACCAATTTGAGTCATTAACTCGTAGCGCGACTCCATCTCTTTTACTGTCCACTTTAGAGCACTAACAGCTTTTTTTGGGTCGGTAACTACTTCCGTAAGTAAATGTGGAATATCTTTGTAGACAGATAGCTCAAGCATTTTGGGATCAATTAAAATCAAACGGCATTCTTCAGGTGTCAAATTATATAGAAGTGATAAAATCATCGCATTAATCCCTACAGATTTTCCAGAACCAGTAGTTCCTGCAACCAATAAATGAGGCATTTTTGCAAGATCAACAATAACAGGAGTACCAAGAATATCTTTTCCTAAAACAAGCGGAAGCGATAATTTGGTATTGGTAAATTCATGGTTGTTTATTAGCTCTCTCAAAAAAACGGTTTGTGTTTCTTTATTTGGTATTTCAATTCCTATAGCATCTCTTCCCGGAATTGCAGAAATTCTTGTAGACATAGCACTCATAGATCTTGCTATGTCAGATGATAATCCAATTACAGAAGAGTTTTTCGTTCCTGGAGCAGGAGTCAGCTCGTACAAAGTTACAATAGGACCTTTTTTAACTGCGGTAATATCACCGTTAATATTAAAGTCTTTTAATATATTAGTTAACATAATGGTATCTCTTTGGATGTCTCTAGAGTTCGAATGTCTACTGGTATCGGGGGTTGGTGGTTTCTCAAGAAGGTCAAATGACGGAAAACTATAATTATCTATGTTAGGTTGTTTGAGTATTTTTCCTTTTCTTTTTTTTTGCAAAAAAACTGTGTTATTTTTTTTAAAAAACATAGACAAATTTAAATTTTTTCTAATTCTTAAAATATAAAGTAACAAGGCAACAATTAAGTTGATTAATGAAACTATAAAAGAAAAAAAAGTTCTTAAGTTTCTGATTGTAATACTAAAAGTTATAACAAATAGAGTAATGAAGATTAGTATCATTATAATTTTTAAATTTTTAAAAAAAACATCATTGATTAAATGATTTATTATTTCAACGATACCTTTTCCAACAAAACCAGACACTTGGTTATTAAAAAACATATAATCTTTAGGAAAAATTAATGAACAAATGACACTTAACACTAGAACTAAAAATGGAAAAGCTGAAATTGACAAAAAATTTATAGAGTTTTTTTTTGAAATTAAAGAAAATGCCCAATAACCCAACACTAATGGAATAATAAATGATGCTATTCCAAAGGTCCTAATCAATAAATCAGAAACCACTGCTCCTGTAACACCTAAAATATTATTATTTATTTTAACAGAAGAATCATATTGAAATAATGAATTATCATTAGTATCATATGTAATTAGACTTAAGAATATTAAAAGACTTAAAGAGGCAGTTGTGATACATGCTAGGTAGTAAAGAGCTTTACTATTAATTTTAGTAGTCATTTATACACCATTAACTTAAATTAACATATTCATGAAAAAACATCATTATGATATTACAATAATTGGGGCAGGACTTATAGGCTTGTGTATGAGTTCAATGCTTTCAACGTTAAATAAGAAAATTTTACTTATTGATAAAAACGCAATAAACTCAAAAAATTATCTGTTAAATGATATCAGAACAACTGCCATTTCACAGGGAACAAAAAGAATCTTAGAGAATTTAAAAATATGGCATAAAATAAAAGAATACTCTCAACCAATAAAAAAAATTGACGTTTTGGAGTCTAATTCTAATAAAAGAATTGTTTTTGATTCAAAGGACTTAGGGGAGGGTGATCTTGGTTATATAGTTTCAAATAGTATTCTAAAAAAAGAGTTTTTATCAAAAATAAATAAATGTTCTAGAATCGAAATAATGGACAAAACTGAAGTAAAGGATTTAAAAGTTTTTGATATAAGTCACGATAAATTCCCAGAAATTCATACTAGTGATAGTCTTATAACAAGCAAAATTTTAATAGGCGCTGATGGGAGGTACTCAAATTCTAGGAATCTTATTAACTTGCCAAATTATAAATTCGATTATAAGCAAAATGCATATGTTTTTTTTATAACTCATAAAAAAAGTCATTCTTCAAATGCGTTTGAAGTTTTTTTCCCAGAAGGCCCTTTAGCAATCTTACCAATGTTAAAAGAAAAAAACCAAAATAGATCTTCTGTAGTTTGGACTGTTGATAAAAAATTAGGTGATCTTACAAAGTTAAAAAAAAATGAATTTAAAAAAATGTTTTTGGCAAAGTATATGAATCTTTTAGGCGATGTGACAAGAATATCCGATCTACAAAAGTATGAGTTAAATGTTGTTAATGCAAATTTAACTATAAAAAATAGAGTTGTTTTTATTGGAGATGCTGCACAAGCAATTCATCCAATAGCAGGTCAAGGATTTAATTTAGGAGTCAGAGATTGTGAGGTTTTATTCAGAAATATATCTAGATCATTTGAATTAGGGCAAGATCCTGGTACAATTCTGAGGTTAGAATCTTATTTAAAAGAGAGACTAAGTGATAAATATTCATTTATGGGTGCCACTCACTTTTTAAACTTGATTTTTTCAAATAATTCTAGATCTGTAACCAAATTAAGAAAAATGGGTTTAGGAGTTGTGCAGAAATCAAAAATTTTAAAAAATTTTTTTATGTCCAGAGCTATGGGTTTGTAGAATTCTTTTTAGAATTAGCAATCTCTATTATGTACTCCCAGCTATATATGCCTGTATCATGACCATCATCAAAAAAAAATCTCAAAGCATACTTTCCGACCTTTTCAATATTTGTAATCTTTATTTTTTCAAATCTTTCATTATTTGGTTTCTTAGCGTGTTTTTTATTCTCAGCTGATGGACTAGCAGCTCTTAAGAATGACGCATCTAGAAGTAAATTTGTATTTTTGTAAACAAACAGTACTTTGCTACCAACATTTAGTAATTTTATTGTGTCCGGAATTAAATTTATTGGTTCCATATTCTAATTAATTGTTTGTAATCAATTAAACCGCTTATACTTAATTAGGACAATGATTGCGAATTGAATGATTCGTTATCACTAATAATCATATCTAAAAGTGAACATAGAATGTGTAATCTTTTCTCTAAAGTTTTTGCTTCTAATAAAGCTTGTTTTTCAGCGATTGAAAAAGAACATCCCATCGATATTGAATTAATTAAATCTTCATCGCTTGAGGCTTCTATAGCTTGCCAATCAGCTTTGATTTTTATTTTATTAAAATAAGATTTCAGTTTTGTCTCTAATACCGATCTTTCTTTAAGCATTGGATGATTGTTAGTTTCCATGTCAGATAAATAATCCTGCCAATCAACCTTAGCTTTTCTGAAACCGTTTTGAGTCTCTTTATCCTCTATAATTTTGAATCTGCAAATACCATGAAGAACTATTTCATATCTATTGTCGTTGGTTTGATTAAATGCGACGATTTTACCGGCACAACCTACAGGAAACAAGTCAGAACTATCAGGTGACGAGTTATCTTTAGTAATATCTGATGGTTGAATCATGCCTATATATCGATCCGTTTTTAGCGCGAAATCAAACATATGTAGATATCTGTTTTCAAATAAATTAAGAGGTAGTTTACACTTTGGTAGTAAAAGTGCAGAACCCAAAGGAAAAATTGGTATCTTCAGTGGTAGTTCACTAGCTAGTCTCTCAAAGCTATATGTTTTCAAAACTTTTCTCCAAAATTAATTTATAATGATATATATGTTGATTAATTAGATTTTTTAAACGTTTAAATTCTAATTAATTTTCTTACTTCAAAGCGTTGTAAATAAAAAATTATAGGGTATATTCAACAATATGCGGGAATAGCTCAGTGGTAGAGCATCACGTTGCCAACGTGAGGGTCGCGAGTTCGAATCTCGTTTCCCGCTCCAGCTTATCCTTATTTCTTTAAGTAATAGTTAATATAATCTAAATAAATGAAAATTTAATATCTAATTAATTATATCTACACAGGGTAAGAGATATATTTTCCTCCCTAGGAATAATCTCTTACCTAACAAAATTTATCAAACATTATTATCAGCCAAATTACAAATTGTTGATTAAAAAACTTTTGCTAAAAAGAATTTTTTGGATGTAATTTAATATTTAATTTTTTGTTAATTTTTTTAAAAATAACTGAAATGTAATTAAATTTCAAAAATTTCATATATTCTTTTTAAAATCCATTAATTAAGTTAATCTATTAGTTAAACTTAAAGTGTTATGTCAAAAAATTGTAAATTTAAACTTTTTAAAATAAAATATTTAATTTTTATATTTATTTTTCTCTTTAACGCTCTTTATGCAAATGAAAATGACCTCAATTTTGACTTCTGCAATGATGATAAACTTACTAATAAACAAGAGTTTTTATGTAATCAAGACAGGATGCATAAATCTGTAATTGAAAATCCAATGGCTTTCATTCTCTTTTATTTATTCTCAATTTTGATTGTTGCATTTTTTTTTCAGTTAACTGTTAAGGATATGAAAAAGAAAATTAAATCAAAGAGAAAAGAAGATGATACTAGAAAATAGTATTCCTATTAATATTTTCTATTGTTTAGTTATTCAGTTAATTACATTAGCCCTGTCCATAGAAATTTCAAAGTTATTCGAGATTAAAATAATGGAATTTAAAATAGTGAATTTCTATGATCCATCTAAATTTAACAAAATCTTGTCATATCTAATTTTCGTAGTTACTTATTTAGTTGCATCTCTTATATTTTTGTCCTTAAAAGGTGTTTTTGGTTTAGAGGTACTAAATTTAGTTTTTTTTCTAATTATTATTTTTGAATTATTCATTAAAATTGGAAATTCAAATCGATTTATTAGTTGGTTAGGAGATGGATTAGACAAAACATTAAGATCATTTATGATGTTCATAATTTCATTGAATGTTATTTATTTTTTAACAAGAATAACCCACTCAATATTACTTATAAAATAAAGAGTCAAAAATAAATGGTTAAAAATGGGTTTGAGAAAATATAAAAAACAAATTTCTAAAACAATTTATCTAATTATCTTTGCGATTTTAATGTCATCTGTTACTAGTTCATGTGTTTC
>CABZAL010000010.1 GCA_902523675.1 uncultured Alphaproteobacteria bacterium
GAAATGCTCTCTTTGAAAAAAATACTGCCAAAGACTACTGATAAAATTTGACCAAAACTCCTTTTTATAGATTCCATTATAGAAACATATGTTAATTTGATTGCCAAAAATTGAAGTATTGTGGCAGTTGTTCCAATTAAAACTGTGATTAGTATTAATAATTTATTTTTTCTAATTATTTGAAAATCCCTTTGTATTGAATTCTTGTGCAAGCAAAACAGAACCAGAAAAATTCCAACTGCTTGAATTAATCCATGAAAATTCATAGAGCTAAATTTAAAACAAATTTTGTCAATAATTGGCGTTAGACTCCATAGAAAAGAAACGTACAGCATATATTTTGCTGATTTATTATTTAAAATAGAAAATATACTATCGTAAATCCCAGTTAATGAAATTTTTTTGGAATATAATACTGTGGCACCAAAAACAATAAACACTATACCAAAATATTGAGTTATTACTAAATTTTCTTTTAACATTAAAGACGATAATAACGCACTAAACAATGGTGTGAATGAAAGTAATGGAATTGTTAAGCTAAGTTCAGATTTTTTGATAGATTCTAAAAATAGTAAAGCAGATATTATGCTAATAATAATTAAACATACTCCGGGAATTAAATATGAAATTATATCAATTCTAAATCCATCTAAAATCACCCAAACAAAAAAGATTAAGATTTGAGTAATAGAAAAAATTATCAGAAGTGAAATCGAGGAAATTTTTTCTAATGTTAACTTTCTGCTTACGTCAAATAATGACCAGAAAATGCCAGAGACTATACAAATAAAAATTGCCATTCGGCATTATAATCTCTTAAAAACTAGAAAAAAATTTTTTTTTAAAAAACTACATACCAGGTAGTCTTAATAAACTTGCACCTGCAGAATCGAGTTCTTCTGCCATTTGAATAAATTTAATATGCATTTCAAACTTTCTTTGATTTTCAAGAGAGTTTACCATTTCGTCAACTGAGTTAACATTACTCTTTTCTAGAAATCCAGAAATTATTCTGGCTTGCTGGTTAGCTTCAATTGGAACTTCTTCCTCTTCACCATCTTCATTTTGTAATGGAAGAATTCTTATATGTCCGTCCAAAGATTTTTTTAATTGCACCTCTTCAGCAGGAATTGATGTTCCCAAAATCGCTACTTCAACAGGTTCAGCATCAACTTCTCCTCCGAGTGGTTCGATAAATATTTGTCCTTCTGGAGAAATATTGATTGATCTAAAAGCTGGGATTGCAATTGCTTGAAGCCCAGCATCTAACATTTGATTCCCTGCGCCGTCAAGTAATTCGCCGTTTTCGTTAACTTGTAAGTCTCCTCTTCTAGAAAATGCAACTGATCCGCCATTCGTGGGTTGGATAATGAAATAACCATCATTCTTGATTGCAACATCTAAATTATTTTTAGTATTTTCTAATTGACCTTGTTCTAGTGAAAAGCCCCCTGTATTCCTCGCTGACACAATTCTAGGTTCAATACCATTTTGCCTATCTAAAAATATACTACTAAAGTCTGTGGCTACGTCTTGTTTAAATCCAGGTGTGTTAACATTAGCCAAATTATGCGCAATAGCAGTTTGATTTTCCATCAACATTTTTAAGCTATTAAGGGCTGTTTGTGCCATTCTATCCATAGGTCAATCCCAATGTGTTACATTCTAATATTTACAATTTGCTGAGTTGTTGCAGCAGTTGTTTCAATGGATTTTGCGTTTGCTTGGAAATTTCTTTGAGCTGTAATTAGATTCACAAGTTCTTCTGTAATATCCACATTAGAACGCTCCAATGAACCTGATAAAATTGTACCAAATCCCTCAGAACCAGCTTCCCCTACTGTTGCTGTTCCAGAAACTGCAGTCTCTACATAAGTAGCATTTCCAATTTGTTTTAAACCATTTTGGTTGTTAAAGTTTGCAAGTACAATTTTTCCAAGAGGATTGTTCTGACCATTAGTGTAGTTAGCTCTAACAGTACCTGATGCGTCAATTTCCAATCCATCAAGTCTACCAGAAGTAAAACCATCTTGTGTAACATTTGTTACAGAGAACGGTTGAGCAAGCTGAGTCGATTTTGTAAAATCAATATCTAGATCAATACTAAACCCTGCTTCTTGTTTTTCATAATGAACGCCTTGCTTTGGACTTATGATTGCACCTGATTTATCAAAAGTAAGCTCACCCTCATCAATGAACAACGGGAAATATCCTGACACTACATCAGTTGGTGGCGTTTCAACTTTATTACCATTAGCATCAACAAAAAGGGCAACACCAGCAGCATTTTGTGATTGAGAAATGTTATATATTTGAGGTATTGTTCCAACACCTAAATCCACATCATCTAAACCAAATCTTGCAGCTCCTTTAATCTTTAAAGTTGAAGTTGTGCCTTTAGTTCCATTTGTAAAAGTAAATTTATTTGTCGAAGAATCATACTTTACAGTAATACCTCCTCCGACCGTACCAGCGGAATTTTCTACTTGATTAATTCTTTGTTGTAATGCTTCAGCGAGAGTAGATCCAACATAAAAACCGGTTGGAACTTCAATCACTCCACTAATTCCATCAACTGAAACGTTAAATACATTTTCATTATTTGTATTTGATAATCTAAATACTTCCGTTAAATCTTCAGTTGCCGTTGCACCCGTAACAACTGCAGCGGTAGCAGCAAGACCTTTACCTTCGGTTTTAACCGTTGAAGTTTTGGTTGCGCCAATTCCTAAAAGTTGATTATCACCAGCAAAAAAATCTGTAGTATCAATAACTGAACCATCAGTAGTTGATAATGAATATCTTCCAATGGAAATATCGGAAGCTGTTTGTGCTGTTGTAACTCCAATTGCACCATTAGCTGCGATAGATTCTCCTGTTGTACCACTATTAAAAATGAAGGATTTAAATTCACTGCTATATTCTACTTTTACACCGAATCTTTTATCGTTAAGTTGGACTTCAGCACCATCAGCAACAAAGGTGTCTCCAGAGAATTTTTCTCCACCTTTAATTAAGGTTGCAGTTGTGGTTGCTAATGCTGGAATTCCTAAATTATTAGTAGCTGTAGCTGTTGAGGCTCCATACAATTTAAAACTGTTAAAATTACTGTTTGTACCCGTTCCAAGAATATTTCTATCAACTTCAAACTGTAATTTTTGATTTAAAACATCATAACTCACTTCTATAGCAGGATCTTTTTCGTCAACCCAATGGGTTGCTTCAGTAAGTCCACTTAAGGGTGTAAATGTGTCAGAAGCATGACCATCAGTAGCAGTTAGATTAATTGGTGTACCTGCAACTGCATTACTTAAAGAAGTTGCAAGTTTGAAATTATCTGCATCACTTTTAATTACATAATACGTTCTTCCATGATTCAGATTTGTATGATCAGATGTTGGTATAAATGCATCTGACGAATTACCACCACTCAAAGCTAAATCTATCACTCTTGCTGTTGATGCAGTTGCATCAGCATAAGTTTCTGCCAATTTAAAAGCTGAACTTCCATCAGGATCAGCAACATAATAAGTTCTTCCATGTTGAAGACCTGATAGATTACTTTTGGGAGTAAAGGAATCTGTAGTTGAACCGTTTGTTGCTGTTAACGTAATTGCAGCCTGAGTTTTGCCTGTTGCATTTTCATAACTTGTTGCGAGTTTAAAACTGTTACTATCAACTTTAATAATGAAGTAAGTTGTAGCATCAGTTAAACCAGTTAAAGCTGTACCACCTGCTGAATAGGTAACAGCATCACCAGTACTAAAACCGTGAGCTGATGTATGAGAAATCACATTATTTACTGGAGCTGTAGTATCAATAGTAACTGCAGATCCTGTTCCAGCTGCATTATAAACTACTGCTGAACCTTCTGTTAAAGCAGCTATATTTGCTTGAACGATGGTATCGTTTGCTGCTGATACTACAGAACTACTAGTTGTATTCACAGTTCTGGAAGTTCCTCCACCAGAGCCAGCTACGACATCAAAAATATCACCAGATTTATATACCAAAGTATCTCCTGTAACAAATCCATGTGCAGTGGATGTAAAAGTTTCGTTAGCAGTGCTAACAACATTTGCACTTGTCGTATCAAGAGTTAAAGCAGTTGGTGAAAAACCAGCTGTCGACATTGAATCTAAATGAGTACCGTCTGCATTTGTTAAATTAAATTCGGCACTGTCTACACCAATTATACCTTCTCCTGAAAAACCAATAATATCATCATTGGTGTATGCATGTTTGTTTGATGTACCAATTTCTCTAAGAACAATTTTTTTATTACTAAAGTTTACTGTTGCATCCTTATAAACATTATCTGCGCCTTCAAAAAAGCCTTCAACAGAAGTAGACAAATCACTGTAAACATTTACATTCGATTCTGTTAAATTAAAACTTGAATCTGGAAAACTCATTCCAGAAGTACTAGCTTGAATGAAGAAGTTTCCATTTGAATCAGTTGACTGAGATGAAACAGTAAACTCTCTACCGTTGAGAAATGCTCCATTTGCAGTTTCGGTAGCTGATTCGTCAAATAAACCCATCACTCTTACTTTTTCATTGACTGTAAATCCAGGATCATTGGATCCAAAATAAATTTTAACAGTATTTTCAGTATGTGAATATTCAATTGTATTGCTACTATTATTAGCTGATACGGCATTTTTTGAATCATAAACATTTAGTTGCGGACTATTTTGATAATATGAATATGTTAAATATTTCGCTGCTTCTGTAACTGCCGTGACTGAACCTGCAGCTGCACTTCCACCATCTCTATATGTGAGATTAAAAACTTGATTTTGATTCAGTACAGTTGACATAGCTGAACCCACATTTCTTGCAAATAAAGCTGAATTTACTCCCAAAGCAGTCGCGCTTTGTACAGTATCAGTTGAATCAACTGCATATTCGTTAAGAGTTGAATTTATTCTTGCTTGAACGTGTGCTAAAAATTGATCTTTTGTAAAGTCAGGTGAAACACCTGTTAAGGTAATTCCTTCAACATCTGACACATATGAATCTGAAAGCAGATCTACCGATATGGGTGTTGTAAGTCCAGTAGAAGTTCCGTCTGCATTAAGTTTTAGTAAATCAATTGATATAGTATCATCGACATTTCTTACAATTTGTATTTTTTTATCATCGCCATATGCAGCATTTACTGCTCTTTGAATTTCCGTAGAAAGTTGCGCGGCATTGTAAGATCCAGGTCTAATGTCCACGTTAATAGGTGTATCTGCATTATCTACGTTGATTGTTAAAAAATTTGTACCCCAATAAACATTTGATGTAGTATCACCACTTTCTCTAGTTGAATTAAATTGAACTGGATCCGTAACGATTGTTACAGTTTTATCACCTTCATCACCAAAATCGAATGCACTAGTTTCACCTCTGATTGACGCAGGGGTTGAATCAACAAGTGTTCTTAGATCATCTAATTTATGAAGAGGTGAGCCTTTTCCTTCCAAAAAGTAGTTATCGTCAGGAACAGAGGTTGTTTGTTGACCAAATCTATCAATAAATATTTGTTGTTTCGTATCACTAACAGCGGGAACTAAATCAGGTTCAATTACAGTATCATTAATAACTAATCTAGTTTCAAATTTATTAGTAGGATCTGCAGCTGAAGCTGCTTGAGTTCTTATGAAAAAAATTGTTGCAATTGTTGGGTTACCTAAATCATCAAAGATTGTTATAGATGTTGAATTATTATAGGTTTCTGGATCATTAGCATTAAAAGCATAACCAGATGCAAATTGTGCTTTTTCAGGAATAACTTCAGCTGTTGCTGGAACGTTAACACCCAAATCAATAGCAGATGTTGCTTGAGGAGTTCCAGAAGTAATTGGAAGTTGAAGTGGGTTAGCACTTACTAAATCTTTAGCGGTTACAGATCCGTCGGCATTAACCGGATATGCCAAAACGAACTGTCCTGATGAATCAACAACATATCTATCATTATTAACGTTAAATGAGCCATTTCGTGTATATACGGTTTGTGTTGATGTCAAAGAGGGTTGAAGAGCAAAAAATCCTTGACCTGAAATTGCTAAGTCTAATGCGTTTAAAGAAGAACTAATATTTCCCTGAGTGAACTGTTGTTTTACACCTTTAAGAATAGTACCAGAACCAATAGATGATGATGCATTCTGAAGAGGAGAGGTAGCAAAAATATCACCAAATTCTGCTCTGGATCTTTTAAAACCAGTTGTGTTTACGTTAGCAATATTATTTGAAGTTGCAGATATATCTGATTGTGAACCATTTAGTCCTGTTAATGCGGTATAAAATGACATATGTTTACTCCTCTATTTAATCATTTGTTTTGAGTTTAAGTGCTTCTGAAGCTGAAATTTCTCCAAAGTCTTTTAATTCCAAAAGAACATCTTCTGAATTCTTTGGTGTAGATGCTGCAATTACTTTGTTATAAACAGCAGTGGCTAACCCGTTAGTTAAATTCCCATTACCAGCAAATGCCTGTAGTGAAAGTTTTTGGGTAGATTTCAATATATCTTCAGGTATGTCAGCCCAGCTAAATCCTATGAGACCTTTCTTTTGAGAACCTAAATCAATAGTATGTACAATTTCTCCTTTGGAATTTGAAATTGTTAAACCAACATTATTTGAAGATGCAGGTAAATCTATAACACCGTGGATTTCTCCATTATCATCTGGAGTAACTGTTTGTCCAGGTACTAACACAGATGTACCTAAAAATGAAGCTGCTGTAGCAATTCTATTTGGTTCTAAACGCTCACCTAGGTTAGTTAAATTATTATTAATCTCTGTTATTCCTGTAACAGTCGAAAATTGAGCCATCTGTGCTATAAAGTCACCGTTATCCATTGGAGAAAATGGATCCTGATTCTGAAGTTGCGCTGTCATCAATTTTAGGAATTCTGCTTGTCCTAATACAGAAGAATCTTTTTTTATATTCTTTTTTTCATCTGAAGAATTTATTCCTAACTTATCCAGAATATTATTTAAGGATTGATCTGAGGTTTTTGTTACATCTGTCATATATATTCTCCTATTTTATTTTCCTAAATTAGCTGTTTTCATCATAAGTGCTTTGATGGTTGAAATTACTTCTACATTATTTTGATATTGTCTTGAGGCCTCAAGCATTTCAACATACTCTTCTTCAGCATTGACAGGAGCCTTGTAAATAAAACCTTCCTGATCCGCAAGAGGATGACCGGGTTTGTATTCTTTAATTGGTTCAATATCCATCTGTTTAACTGTTACAGCGTCCACCGTAGAAATTCCCCTTTTTCTGATTATATCCATGTATTGAGTTTCAAAAACCGGCTTAATAGGTTTATAAGCATCTTCTGGATTACTTGCAATATTATCAGCATTAGCTAAATTACTTGCGATTGCGTTTAATCTAACTAATTGTGCACCCATTGCTCGTTTTGTAATGTTATAAATATTTTTAATTTCCATTATTCACCCCTTATAGCACTCATTAATCCTTGTAATTTTCCATTTATAAAACTTAATGTAGTTTGATATCTAACCGCATTTTCTGCAAATTCCATTTGTTCAACAGCAAGTTCAACTGTATTTCCATCCATTGAAGGATTTAAAGATTGTCTATATTGAATTTTTCCTGGTAGGCTTTTAGACGCCACACTAAAATGCATATTATTAGTTGAATTTAAAGGCCCAGAACTTAAAGATCTTGCTAATTCTGTTTCAAATGTAATGTCTCTTGCTTTAAAATTAGGTGTTGCAGCATTTGCAATATTTGAAGCCAGAATTTCGTTTTTTCTATTGCGTATTTCTAGCGCTTTACTAAATATTTCGAATTGTTGTTTAATACTATTTGTCATATTCTTAAAAAAAAGTTCAATTTGGTTTAGAAATTGCAAATTGAATGCCAAAGAAAGGTATAAAAAAATGAATAATTTCAATTACGAGCCAGATCCAGAGGTTTCAAAGGTTAGAGACCAAATAATAAAAAAAATAGGTAATAAACCATTGGAAGAAGTTAATGCGATTATTAAAAAGTTATTAAACGGACAAATGGATGAAATCACCCGACTAGGTGCGTTAGCTGCAAGAGTTAAAATTATAAGATTAAGAATTGAAGAATTATACGAAACAAGGGCACCAAAAAGGTTTAAAAAAGTTGAAACTAAAAATGTTTCTGAAGAACAAAAGGTACCCGAAAAAACACAAGAAGATTGGGTTAAAGTGGAAATGCTTGAGCCTTCAGAAGTAAATGGAAAACAAATTGATCGGGGTGTTATATTGGATGTATCAAAGATTGATGCACAAAAACTAATTGAAAATAAAAAAGCTATCTCAATCAATATAAATGATCAAAAACAAGCTTTAGATAAAGAAAAAATAAAAAAAGATAGCAAAGCTAACCAAGAGGTTAAAAGTGAACAGAAAGAAGAAAAGCCTCTTGATCAAAATAAAGATTCAGAATTAAATTTAAATAATAAATCCAAAAATAAAGATGAAAAAAAATTAGAAAATAATTATTCAGAAAAAAAAGATAATGAAAGTAAAAAAGAAAACGAAAAAAATTCTAATGAAGAAAAAATAACAAAGAATGAAGAAGAAAAACTAAATAAAGATAATGATGATGAAAAAATTAAGGTTCAGGATGTTCAAATAATAAAAGATGAAAAGAATATAATTGAAAAAACCGAACAGAAGAATGATAAGAATGCAATTGATGAAAATTTAGATAATATAACTCTTAACCCTAGTAGTAATAATGCTGAAAAAGAAAAAGAAATAAAAAAAGATGAAGCTGATTTACTAAAAATTCACGAAGAAAAAGCAAAAAAAGAAGAAAAATAAAATTTATTATAATTGTTAATTCGAACCATGATATTTTACAATTGGTTCAATTTCTTCTTTTGGTATACCAGTTTTTTCTGAAATTTCTAATACAGAATAACCTTCTTTTGCAAGTGAAATAGCTGATGTTATATTGTTTTCGTTACTTAAAGAATCTGCTAGTCTAGAAATCTCTTGTTCGACCCTGTTGATTACAAATTTATATTCTTCAAATGATTTTTTTTGTTCACTAAAAATTAATTCAAAGGATCTAAATTCCTCAACAAGATCTTTCAGCGATCTATCAAAAGCAGTAAATTTTTTTAAAAGTTCATTTTTTTTTAAATAATCATAATAAAAAGATAAACCAATAAAAAATACTGAGATAAGTGAAATAGCCATCAATGCATATGCAAAAAACTTCTGCGGGTTTTCTTCGAAAAATAACGATATTGAATCCATATATTTATTATAAAAGAAATTTATGTTTTTTTCTCTAAATAATTTTTAAATTCTTCAAAAAGTATAAAATTTTTTTGATGCTTTAATTCTTTAGATTTAATTAACTTATCAACTGTCTTAGATAATTGGACTAAATCTTCTTTATCAACTTTATTTGATTTCAAATCTACTTTGAGTTCATCGATTTTACTAATAATTGATTTTTGAATATTTTGTGAATCTTTAAAGTCACCAGTTAGTAATCTATCAAATAAATCTAAAAGATCTTTGAAATTGTTATCCCGCATAATTTAGGATAACACAAATTAGATCTTATTTCATCTCTTTGTAAGCATCCATTAATGCATCAGAAATTTTTTCTAAATCAATAGGATAATTATTGTTAGCAATAGCATTTTTAATTCTACTAACTTTTTCTTTATCAATAGGTGGTTGAACGGCCATATCTTTAATTGCTTCTTTACTAATAAATTTAGAAATATTAGTTGAATTTTGACTAGATTGATCATTTTTTTGAGTAATCTTCGCCGATGAAGTTAATGTTTTCTTTGATTCACCAGATGTATTTGTCTGAGAGACAGATTTTGTTGATGAAGAAATATTGTTTTTAATTTGATCTACCATAAATTTATTCCTTAATTATATATATCGACATACTATCTGAATTGTTTAGGGTTAATTAAAACTTTTTTTCTATTTTTAACATAAGCATTAATAATTTGACCACTAGAAATATTTTTAACCTTAATTTTTTCCATATAATCCGCATCTTCTAGAGCAATACCTTCAACTTTAATTATAACACTTCCTAGGTTATTTTCTATTGTTATTTCATCATTTTTTCTGATTAACCAATCTTTTTCAAGATTATTGGCATAAATTGGGGTGTGGAATCTAATAGTTCTTTTTAATTTTTTACCTAATATGTCGTTTTCATCAACAATCAAATTTCTTGTGTTAGTAATATTTTTTTTTAAAAAAACTAAATCATCTTCTTTTATAATACTTCCTCTTGGCATATCAGAATTGAAAGCGAGATAATTTACAAGATTCTTAGATATTTTCTTCTTTTCATTGTTTTTTTTTTTAACTTGTTTTATTTTGTTTCTCAAAATAAAACTCCACTGCGTTGGTTTTTGACAACTGATTTTTAGTAATGAAAAGTCAGTTGAAATATCTCTAATTTTTAAATCTAGACATTCTGGATATTTTTTTTCAGGTAGAATTTTTATATTTGATGCTTTATTTTTTTCAGAAAGCCAAGTCGACACAATATTTGTGATTTCGACACCACTTAATTCATTTGAAAAAATTGCGTTTAGTGGAGCAAGTAAAAATATAAATAATAAAATTCTAATAATCAACATTAAAAACCACCAAAAAAATATATATGTTTTCCATTATTTTGATTTTTGTTAGTACCTTTGTTAACTAAATTCATCATTTCATTTACAGATGGTATTTTTAGTGTTTTGCCTGCAAATAAATAATTTGGATTATTTCTCACAAACGCCTTTTTATTTATTTCTAAAATTGAAATTTCAACAATTCTCATATTCAAACCAGTATTTTTATAATATTTATTCATAATTCCCGACAAAGAATCTCCTATCTCAACAAGATGGGTTGTAGAATAACTAGAGTCTCTTAAAAATGCATTGTTTTGATCTATATCGTTTGAATGACTGTAATTATTAAAATCAAGAACGACAAATGGTTCTATTGCATTTACATTAGACGCAAAATTTAATAATCCTAGTAAATATAAAAACTTAAAAAACTTCTTCATATTTTATCCTCTAATTTAAAAATCTAATTAATTTACCATTTAAATCAATCAAATCTATATTTGGATTCAAGGGTTCTAAAATGGAAGCATCTAAATCAGAACTTACAACACTCATCACCGACCAGTTTTCCATGGAATTATCTGGGTTTCTTGTTGAAATTAAACCTATTTTTCCTCTATACAACCCTTGATTTGTACCTAAATTGGTAATCAATTTTTCGTTTGAATAAATCAGCTCAGTTTCTAAAGGTAAACATTTTATTGTGTCATGAATTCTGAAGTGGTATTTTGACAAACTTAAATCTAAATACTCTATTATTTTTGATTTTGATACACTATAAAAACTATCCAAACCTTCATACCCAGTATGATTTCCTAAATTCAAAGAAAAATTATAATTGAATGAATCTATAAACTTGTAATCAGGCCCCTCATATAATAGCAAATCTATTGAAAAAGCTAATTCTTCACTAAATCTATGTAGTCTTGATAAAGCTCTAGTGATTTCTATGACAGGTATGATGCTATACTCCCCATTTTTTATATACAAGGTTTTTTCAGTTAATGCCTCGTAATTAAGTTCATTTTTAATCTTTTTCATATTCTCAGGATCAATAAAAAAATCTCTTTTATCACTCATTTTTAGGTCTTTCAGGTTTTTAAGGTTTTTGAGTATTATTGAAGATATCAAAGTTGGTAAATTATGAGTCCATGCAGGAGAATTACTTGAAATTATATAATGAGGTTGTAGAAAAGAAATATTATTAATTCTAGTGCTATCACATTTTAAATTTACATTTTTTTGTAATAATGCTGCTTGTATTTTTACCTCATAATGGGTTAAATCAGAGCTTTCTTTGAGTACTTTAAAATCTATTATTTCTGAGGCAGGTCGGATTACAAGATTCTCATTGAGACGAGTTTTGGTATCAATACTTGAAAATCCGTCTACTTTTGCTCCACCTTGTAAACTGGCTAAATAAAGTGCTTCATCCAGAGCTCTTTTTTTTGCAATTTCTTTTTCCCCGTCTACTATTACTGCTCTTCCTGAAGTAAAAACCATTTTTACAGTATTTTCACTAGCAAAAGCAAAGTTAATGCCTAGAAATAAGGTAGCTATAACTCCCCAGAAAATAATGAGAGCCTTTTTTATTAATCTATCAAAAGGATTGTAAGAAAAATTTTTCAAATTAATTACCTTTTTCTTATATTACAATGATTGAGCTGTTCTAAATAAGTATGCAACCATATCTTGGTCAATTTCTAAAACGGTTTCATATGTATCTGATCCAGTTGGATTAATTCTTACAGTTCTTGCTCCTCTTATAACTCCGCTAACAATACCCCTAAAAGTGTCATTTTGAACCATTAAATCAATAACAGTTGTATTACTATCAACTTTTAGACCGTGTATTTGCTCAGCCAGTTCACGTATTGCAGCCATTCTTGCAGCCCTTATAGCCATTAATCTTTTCTGTTCGATACTTTGACCGGGTTGACTAGATACGACTGCATAACCTGTGGCAGTAAGGGTTGGAAACGTAATGCTTGAAGCATCCAGTATTTCTTTAGTTTTATTTAATTGTGCTGTAGGAGTGTTTGTTTCATTACCAGAAAAAGATTCGTTTTGAGTGAATTGTTCTAAGAAATTTCCAGCTCCAACACATGATTGCATTATAAAAATTGTAAGTACTAAAATTATTTTTTTCATTTTTGATGTCCTTAAATTTAAGTTCATAAAATTAATGCATATAATATGCCATTTTTAAATATAGCTTTTGAATATTAAAAATTATATTTGGCATATCTGTTGCATCTCAAATTTCTATGAAAAATTTTAATTTAAATAAAAATGAAAAAAGTCAGATAAATGGCTATTTAATCGATATTAATAAACAAATATGTCATTTTTTTGACTTGAAAGAGATGTCATGGAATTAACATTAAATTCATTCAATAGAAAAAGTTTAAATTATTTAGTAAAAACTTTTAGTATTCCTTTAGGCATAATGATTCTTGTGGGCATGATGGTAATTCCTCTCAGTCCAGTGTTATTAGATCTTTTATTCACAACAAATATCTTAGTATCGTTGCTTGTATTGATGGTGGCCTTACAAGCTTTTAGACCACTTGATTTTTCAAGTTTTCCAACAGTACTTTTGTTTGCTACTGTTTTAAGACTCGGACTTAATGTCGCCTCAACAAGAGTAATTTTAAGTAATGGTCATACTGGAACTGATGCTGCTGGAAACATAATTGAAGCTTTTGGTGCATTTGTTATGTCTGGAAGTTATGTTGTTGGTTTATTCGTTTTTAGTATTCTTGTAATAATTAACCTAATTGTTATTACTAAGGGTGCTGGAAGAGTATCAGAAGTAGCAGCAAGATTCACTTTAGATGCAATGCCAGGCAAACAAATGGCTGTTGATGCTGATTTGAATGCAGGTATTATCACCAGTGATGAAGCAAAGGCTAGAAGAAAAGATTTATCTAAAGAAGGCGAGTTTTATGGTGCGATGGACGGAGCAGCAAAATTCGTTAAAGGAGATGCAGTTGCCGGCATACTAATTTTAATAATTAATATAATTGGAGGTTTAATAATTGGATCTGTTCAACACGATTTATCACTTGATGAATCTGCAGAAAAATATATTTTGCTTACAGTTGGCGACGGATTGGTTGCACAAATACCTTCCTTGTTATTGGCATTAGCGACTGCGACCATAGTAACGAGAATAGGTTCAGATGAGAATGATTTATCAGGTCAAATATCTAATCAAATGGGAATGTCTAAAGCATGGATTCCTGTTTCTGGAGTATTGTTTTTATTTGGTTTAGTTCCTGGTATGCCTAATACTTTATTTTTAATTGCTGGAGCAATATCTGGACTATTTGCATGGCGGATTGGTAAAAAAAGTGAAAAGTCATTGGACATGGATTCAGAAAATAAAGATCAAACTGATGAAAACCCTGAAAAAATTGATGTTGATGATGTCGCTGATAATTCCGCTATTTCACTAGATTTAGGATATGGACTTATTTCACTAGTTGACTCCAACGATAAAAAATCAAATGGCCCATTAATTTCTAAAATCACAGGAATTAGAAAACAGGTATCTAAGGAGCTTGGTTTTGTTTTACCACATGTAAGAGTAAAAGATGACCTCACGCTAGATGCGAATACATATGTTATAAGAATCGGACATACAATCGTAGCTCAGGATAAAATTTATCCCGACAGAAAACTTGCAATGCCTAGTGATGAAACTCAAATAAACATTCAGGGTATTGAAACACTTGATCCAAGTTTTGGTATGAAAGCATATTGGATTGAGAAACATTTGATTTCCAAAGCTGAAAATAATCATTACATGGTTATTGATCCTGAGGCAGTAATTGGAACACATTTAAATCAAATTTTAATCAAATTTGCAGGCGAATTAATTAGTCAAGATGATGTTCAGTTTTTATTGGATAATTTATCAAAATCTAGTCCACAGTTAGTTCAATCGGTGGTACCTAAATTAGTACCATTACATCATTTAACCATTATATTGAGAAATTTACTAGTTGAAAGAGTGCCGATCAATGATCTAAAAAAAATACTAGAGGCGTTATCTAATTTGGCAGAAAAAAAGATGAATCCTGAAGAATTATCTGAAGCTGTAAGACCTGCTATTACTTCACTTCTAATTCAAAGGATTTCTAAGATTAATGAACCATTAAATGTTAGCACATTTAATGCAGATTTTGAACAGATGTTAATTTCCATGGCACAGAAAAGTAGTTCTGAGGGTTTGTTGATAGATCCCAGTTTAGCAAAACAAATTATTCAATCTATTATCGATATTAATGAGAAAATGTCTGCGGAAAATAAAACTGCAGTAGTAGTTACATCACCTGTTATAAGAAAAGATTTATCTATTTTATTAAGACAACACATTGAGGATGTTGTTGTTTTAGCATTTACAGAATTACCGGAAACAAAAAAAATAAAGGTAATTGCCACAATTGGTGAAAAAATACTAACTGATAAAAAGGAGAGACAAAATGACAACGCAACTGTTTAAGGCAAAAGACGTTAAGTCAGCTATAAGTAAAGTTACTGAAGAATTTGGTAATGATGCAATTATACTTTCAACAAAAAAAAATAACGGTTTGGTTGAGATTGAAGCTTCAAATGATAATAATGTTTTGACTTCATTCCCAAGAAATAACAAAGAAAACAAAGCTTTTTCAAAGATATTCTTAAAAAATTTAGAAAATAAAGATTTAAAGATTTCAAATAAAAAGGAAATTAGAAATCAATCTAAAATAGATAGTAAAACAACAAAATATTCTTATAAAAATGAATTTAATGAAGAATTTAATGATATTAAAAAAGAAATAAAAGATATAAAAAAACAACTTTATGGAATGTTTTTAACCAATGAGTCTAGTTTATGCGATAGTCTTTCTGTATCGACTCCAGTAAAACTTTCTCAGTGCGGTTTTTCAAATACTATGATCAATGAATTAAACTATACTTTTCAAGGAAAAAATTTAGAAGAAGGAAAAATATCCTTTTTTAGAGAAATGTCAAAAAAACTCGCTTCTTTAGATTTTCAAAGATTGTTTAATTCAAAAAATATATTCATATTTGGAAATTCAGGTTCTGGAAAATCTACTTTAGCAGCAAAGCTAGCTTCATATATTTCAGATGAAAAAAAATGTAATGTCAATTTTATCGAAGTTTCTAACACTTCGACTAATAATTCAGAGGTTTTACGGGCTTACAGTAGGGTTTTAGGTTTTAAGTTAATAAACTTCAATAATTTTCAATTTTCTAAAAATCAAAACGAGGGTATAAATATTTTTGATTTTTCAGGAGATTTGAATTTTAGTTTATCCAAAATAGATCATATAAAAAATAATTATAGAGATTTTGATTTTTGTTCTATACTATCAATACAAAGTGGTTCTAACTCCACTATGATTAACAATATTTGGAAACAAGTTTCTGGTATTAAGCCCATGGTTGCAATTACGAAGTTGGATGAATGTTGGACTGGCGCAGAAGAATTATCAACACTAGCTTTTAATAAAGCTAGAATTGGATTATTTACTGGTACGAAGGTTATTATAGATTCAATTTTACCAGCAACTGAGAATTCTCTTACTAAATATATGAAAGAAAATTTTCAAGGTGTCTGATTCAATTGCTATAACAAGTGGTAAGGGTGGAGTTGGCAAAACAACTGTATCAGTAAATTTGTCAATTGCTTTCCAAAAACTTCAAAATAAAGTCTTACTTCTAGATACTGATCTTGGTATGGCTAATTCACATGTCTTATTAGGAGTAAATCCAACAAATAATTTATCAAGTGTAATAAATGGAAATAAAAAAATTAGTGAAGTAGTGGTAAAAACAGATTATGGAATAGAATTGGTTTCAGGAGGTTCCGCAACCTCTGATTTGTTAAACTTGGAAAATAAAAAAAGATTTAGAGTATTGAATGAAATAGATGACTATTTAAAAAATTATGAAAAAGTAAAACTGATTGTTGATGTTGCCGCTGGCGCGGAAGATAATGCTGTTGTTTTTGCTAATGCCTGCGGTAGAATTGTAGTTGTTATAGTCGGTGAACCAACAAGTTTTGTAGACTCTTATTCACTAATAAAAACAATTTATCAAAAATCATCATTTAAGAATTTTTGTATATTGGTAAATCAAGTTGAGAATTCTAAAACAGGTAAAGATTTATTTAAAAGATTTGAAATAATAACTTCAAAATTTCTTGACGTTAAACTTCATTATGTTGGTAGTTTAAATGATTCAAAAAAAGTGAAGGACTCTATTATCAATAGAAAACCATTAATTGTAACTGACCCTAATTCTGATATTTCATTTTCTTTTAAAAAAATAGCTAACGAAATTTTAAAAACTCCTCAAAATGAATGGGGTGGACTAAGTTTTTCATTAGGTAAAAAGAAAAGAGCATAGAGAATGAACTCTTATTATAATGAAGGTCATGAAAATAAAATTGAAAAACTAGTTAAAAACAATCTTGATCTGGTAAAAAAAATTGCTTGGCAGATTTTTGGAAAAGTCAATAATGTTGTTGAAATTGAAGATTTAATTCAGCAGGGAATGGAAGGTCTCATTCAAGCAGCACAAAAATACACAAGTAAAGAAGGTGTAGATTTTACACAATATGCTTATCTAAGAATACGAGGATCAATAATAGATTATTTAAGAAAAAATTCAAATTTATGTAGAACAACTATTAAAAAAAAACAAGAGTTTGATTCAGCTTATAATTTTTTACTGAATAAGCTTAGCAAAGAACCAACAAAGACGGAATTAATAAAACATCTTGGTATTACTAACGATGAATTTAGTTATTGGGAAAATGCTTTTCAAGCTAATAAAGTTCAAAGTTTAGATGAGATTTATGATGAATTTTCAATTTTATTTGCATCGAATAATACAAATCCTGAAGAGCAATTTTCTGACCTTGAAATGAAAAATCTTCTTAAAAATGCTTTGAAAAATCTTAATCAAAGAGAAATTATGGTAACGCAACTTTATTACGTTGAAGAATTAAACGTTTATGAAATTGCAGATATTCTTCAAATAAGTACTGGTAGGATTTCTCAAATAAAAAAAACTATTGTTGAAAAATTAAGAAAAATAATCAATGAAAAAATTACCTGATAGTTGGAAGATTCTTGATAAAATTATATTAAATATCTTATCCTCAGATCTTCATATTCATGATAACTCAATCAAAATAGTTTTAAGTTGTAATTTTGAGAATATAGTTAAAGGTCGATGTAATTTGATTATAAATGAGAAGAAAAAAAAGGAAGAAGATGAAGTATTGGTTTTTTCAGACAAACCTTTAATGGAGGTAAAAGTTTATTATGAATTAAAAAAAATAGAAGAAATAATAAATCATATAAAATTGTCATCAATTAGAAAAAAGAAAATCACATTATATATTTCTGAAGGTTTAGCGATAAATAGTCAGGGATATCTGTATGTTGAAGAAAAAACGAAAATAAAAGTTCTAAAAATCGAGTGGTTAATTCCTCTTTTTTAATTTTAGCCTATAAGTCTTTTTACAGTATCAACTTCTGATTGGAGTATTTTAGAAAATCCACTAAAAGCATGCTGAGTTCTAAGCATCGTAACTAATTCATCAGTAATATCAGTGTTTGATTTTTCAAGAGCACCCGGAAGAATCTTTCCTAATGACCTCTCTTTAGCAAATCCTTCAATTGGTTCACCACTTTCTCCTGTTTCAACAAACCTTGCATTCCCAACATTTTGCAACCCATGTTCATTAACGAAATCTGCTAATAAAATTTTTCCAACTATTCTTGTATCATCTAAGCCATAAGTTGCCTGAATTGTACCACTATCATCTACACGAATTTCAGATATTATTTTAGGATCTCCAGTATTATTCACAAGTGATACAGGAACATTTATTGGTTGTTTTCCTTCTCCAAGCATAGGAAGACCATCTGTATTTACAATATTTCCTAACTGATCTATTTGAAATGATCCGTCTCGAGTATAACTTAAATTCTCATTTTCTCTTATGAGAGCATTTTTACTAATTGGTTCACCTAATATAAAAAAACCTTCTCCCATAATTGCGAGGTCTAAACTTCCACCGGTTTGTTGAAATGAGCCCTGAGAAAACGATTGTCTTGGTTTAATGTTTTTGACACCCATTCCAGTAGCTATTTCTGTTGAATTATTATGTTGGGAAAAATACATATCTTCGAACTGAGCTTCGCTTCTTTTGAAACCATTTGTAGAAGCATTTGCTATATTATTTGATATTACTGCTATATCTTTATTAGCTGAATCAATGCCAGTTCTTATAATTGAAAACATACTCATAAATTTTTTACAGCAAAATATATGCCAATTTGTTTATTGTAATATACAACAAATTTAGTATTATGTAACCACGGGCGGATAGCTCAGCTGGGAGAGCAATTGCTCGACACGCAATAGGTCGCAGGTTCGATCCCTGTTCCGCCCACCAAACTAAAAAAATTATATCATATTTTATTTGTTTTAATTTTAATGTTATTGATACGTATAGATTCAAAATAATGACTAGAAGAAAATTTTTAAAAAATACAATTAAAAATGTAACAATTGGTGCAGTTGTTGGTTCAACTATCGCTTTCCCGAATATAATTAGATCTAAAACAAAACATACTTGGGTAGCTGTATCAGCTTTTGATAAAGCAGGTATCCTTGGTAGGTCTTTTCAAAAAATTTGTGACGAAATCACCCGAATTTCCAAAGGTGAACTTACAATAAGACTATTTCATGCCAATGAATTAGTTGGCGCATTTGAGTCTTTTGATGTAGTCCAAAGTGGAACCTGTCAACTGGGGTTTGGATCGCCTTATTATTGGACTGGTAAGTCACCAGCAATTGCTTTTTTATCAGGCATTCCTTTTGGATTAAATTCTCAGGAGATGAGTGCTTGGTTTTATTTTGGAACAGGCATGAAATTAGCTGATAAAATTTACAATGAATTTAATTTAAAATTTTTTCCCGCAGGTAACACAGGAAATCAAATGGGAGGGTGGTTTAACAAAAGAATATTAGAAGTAAATGATTTTAAAGGATTAAAATTTAGAATGCCAGGTTTAGGAGGGGAGGTATTAAAAAGCTATGGAACTAACGTAGTCTTATTACCTGGGAGTGATGTTGTTCCAGCAATAACTTCAGGTACTATAGATGGAACTGAGTGGATAGGCCCTGCAGCAGATTTAGGTAAAGGTCTTCACAAAATTTGCAAATATTATTATTATCCTGGTTGGCATGAACCAGGTACATGCTTGGAGGCATTTATTAACCTTAAAGCTTGGAATAAGATAGACTCAGATCTCAAACGATTAGTCGAGATGGCCTGTAAAAAATCAAATGCTGAAATAGCAGCAGAATTTTTCGCTCGAAATTGCTTTGCAATAAAAAAACTTAGAGAGGAATTTAATGTAAATTTTTCAAGGTTTTCAGACTTAACTTTAAAACTTTTAAAAAGGGCTTCTGACGAGGTTTTGTTAGATTACGCTTCAAAAGATAATTTTTCAAAGGAATTACACAATGAAATTTTAAAATTCAGAAAAGAAGCAATGTTTTGGTCAAATTATTCTGAAAAAGATTATCTGGCTGCCAGAAATATGTAAATTTATAATAGGTCTGGAAGCCACTTAACAATAATCGGAAATTTAAATAAAATTATCATTAATATTATTTGTAAAAAAATAAATGGAATAACCCCCCTGTAGATTTCCTCTGTTCTTATTGTTTCCTTTGCTACTCCACGTAAATAAAATAAGGCAAAGCCAAATGGTGGTGTTAAAAAGCTTGTTTGTATATTAACGGCTATAATTATACCAAGCCATACAGGGTCGAATCCTAGTGAAATTAAAGCTGGAGCTATAATAGGAATTATTACAAATATAATTTCTAAAAAATCTAAAAAAAAACCTAAAAAGAATATTGTTATCATTACTAGAAATAATGAAAAATTCGGGCCTCCAGGAATATTCGTTAAAAAGTCTTCTACCAACCTATCGCCACCATATCCACGGAAAACTAGGGAGAAAAGTGATGCTCCAATCAAAATGAAGAAAACCATAGAAGTTATTTTCATGCTTTCGTCCGCTACTCGTTTTAAATTTTTAAAATTTAGTTTATTTTGGTAAAAAGAAATTAAAGTGGCACCAACTGCTCCTAAAGCTGCAGATTCTGAAGGTGTTGCTATTCCAAAAAGAATTGAACCTAAAACAAGTAGAATTAGAAATAATGGGGCAATTATTAATTTAAATATTGTATAATTATTTATCTTATGATTTTCTTTATTAGGCAAAGCAGGTATTTGTTTAGGAAAAAATTTAGAATAAATAAAAATCCATGTAGCATACAAAAAAACTAAGATAAATCCAGGCAAAATTGCTCCTGAGAATAAATCAATGCTACTTACAGGATCAGGAGCTAAATCACCTTTGATTTGAGATGCTTGTTCATTAGATCCTTGTAAAATATCTGCAAGTAAAACTAACACAATGGATGGGGGTATTATTTGTCCAAGTGTACCACTAGCACAAATTATTCCAGTTGAGATCTTATTATTATAACCCCATTTTTGCATTAAAGGTAGTGATAAAACACCCATAGTAACAACTGTTGCACCAACTATTCCTGTCGAAGCAGCCATTAACATACCTACAAATAAAGTTGCATAGGCCAATCCACCTTTTTTATTTCCAAGAATTTTTGTTAGGTAAATAAGTAAAGAGTCAATTATTTTAGATTCTTTCATCATAACTCCCATAAAAATAAATAATGGTACTGCTATTAAAGACTCATTAGTTAAAATACTGAATATTCTGTTTGGTAATACTCCAAGTAAAACTATTGGAAAAAAATCAAACATATAACCTAAAAATGCAAACATAATAGATGTGCCTGCCAGTGTTAAGGCAACTGGAAAGCCAAGAAGTAAAAAGAAAGCTAAAGCTATGAATAAATAAATTGGGATATATTCAACATCAAATATTACCATTTTTTGTCCTTAAAAATTTTAAAAATTAAGTTTACAACTTGAAAAAAAACAGCAATGCCCATAAAAAAAATGAAAAATTTTAAAATAAAAAGGTTAGATAATCCCCCAATTTCTTTAGAGGTTTCATTTAACAGATAAGATCTTAAGAAATAACTTAATCCATTGTTAAGGATAATGAAACAAAATGGTAGACCAAAAAAAATTAATCCAAAAAGATTGATTATTTTTTTATATTTAACTGAGGCATTTCGATAAATTAGATCAATTCTTACATGCTCATTTTGTTTCAAAGTATATGATATGCCCAGCAAAATTATAATGGCATGAGTCCAAATGTACAAATCTTGCAACCAAGTGAAACCAATTGAAAACAAATATCTTAAAATTACTGACGTAAATATTAAAAATATTAAAACAAAAATCAATAAACCTGATAATTTGCCAATAATATCTGTAACTTCATCAATTTTATTTTTTTTATTTTTATTCATAAAAGTTGTAAGATAATTTGACTTTTAAATTAAATAAACTAAAACGTATACTATAACATAAGTTAGTAAAGTATATGAAAGTTTTAAGATCAATTAAATCTGCTAAATTACGTCATAGAGATTGTAGAGTAGTTAAAAGAAGAGGAAGGCTTTACGTAATTAATAAAACAGATTCAAGATTTAAAGCTAGGCAAGGTTAGTTTATTTTAGCAATTCTCAAATTATTCGTTGATCCAGACACACCGATCGGCGCACCAGCAGTGATAACGACGCTGTCACCTTTTTTTACAATACCCTCTTTTTTTGCAAGTTTACAAGCGTTCTCAATCATTCCAGAAAAACTTTTTGGTTCATGTGCATGAATTGTGTGGACCCCCCAGATCATTGCTAATTGTCTAGATGTTAGTCTCTCTGGAGATAGGCCAATTATGGGAACTGACGGTCGTTCTCTTGAAGCTCTTTTGGCTGTAGTTCCTGAACGTGTATAAGTAAAAATTGCCTTAGCTGATACTGTTTTTACTACATGTGAAGCAGCTGAACTAATTGCATCAGAAGTTGTTTCCTCTAGTGAAACTTGTTTTGACTCAATAAGTTGTCGGTAAGATGTATCAGATTCAACACCTCTTATTATTCTGTCCATAATTTTTACTGATTCTATTGGATACTTACCAGCAGCAGTTTCAGCTGATAACATTAAGCAATCTGCGCTATCGTAAACGGCGGTGGCTATATCTGATGCTTCAGCTCTAGTTGGTGAGGGGGCATTGATCATTGAATCGAGCATTTGCGTGGCAACAACAACTGGTTTGCCGTGATTTATGGACGCTTGCACTAGTTTTTTTTGAATAATCGGTACTTCTTCTGGTGGCATTTCAACTCCAAGATCACCCCTTGCAACCATTGCTGCATCAGAAAATTTTAAAATTTCATCCATATTCTGTATGGCTAGAGGTTTTTCAAATTTTGACATTATACCTGTTTGACCTTTAATAATTTTTCTTAACTTAATCAAATCTTTGGATTTTTGTACAAATGACAAAGCTATATAATCAAGACTTAAGTCCAACGCTAATTCAAGGTCTTTGAAATCTTTTTTTGTCAGAGGAGAAAGTTTAACAAAAGTTTTGGGTAAATTGACTCCTTTATTATTTGAAATTTTTCCACCAGTGAGGATTTCGGTTTCAATTTTCTCATTATTTGATTTTGTAACGTTTAACTTAATTTTACCATCATCAATTAAGATTTCAGTATTATGTTGAACAGATTTGAAGATTTCCGGATGAGGTAAAAAAACTCTTTTTTCGTTTCCTAGTTCTGATTTTAAATCAAGAATAAATCTTTCACCCTCTTTTAATAAATGAAAAGACTTTTTGAAATTGCCTATTCTTAACTTTGGTCCTTGCAAATCACCTAGAATCGCTATTGGTCTTCCAATTCTTTTTTCGTATTGTCTTATATGAAAGACTCTTTTTCTATGTTCGTAATGATTGCTGTGACTAAAATTCAGCCTAAATATATCAGCACCAGATTTAAATAGTGAGTGGATCTTTGAAGGAGATGAGGAAGAGGGGCCTAAAGTTGCAATTATTTTTGTATTTCTATCTCTGAGCATTATGTCTTATAGTATAATTCTGAAGGCTACCAAATAATAAAAAAATGAAAAAAAACATTAAACAAGTATTTTCTTATTATGATTTTAGTAATGAAAAATCTGAAGGTAACAATTTCTTTTTTATTTGTGACCATGCATCCAATTATATTCCTAAAAGATATAATAACCTAGGACTTTCTAAAAGGCATTTAAAATCTCACATTTCATGGGATTTAGGAGCAAAACATTTAACTTTTATGCTTGCTAAACTAACAAAATCAGCATGTTTTTTAGGAAATTTTTCTAGATTACTAATAGATCCTAATAGAAAGCTTGAAGATAAAGATTTGATTTGCAGTTCTTCATTTGGAATAAATATTCCGTCTAATTTATATCTAACAGAAGAGGAAAAAAAGAAAAGAATTAGAAAATTTTATGAGGTTTATCACCAAAACCTTGAAAAAGAACTTAAAAATAAATTGATCTTGAATAAAAAATTAAAATTACTCTCAATTCATTCATTTACCAAATCGGGAGAGAATTTTAATCGTCCAACAGAAGTTGGTTTGCTATGGAATAAGGATATTTCTTTAATGTTACCAATTAAAAAGGGTTTAATAAAAAAAAAAATAAATGTTGGGTGTAATAAACCTTATTCGGGATTTTTTTTAAATTACACTCTGGATGAACATGGAAAAAAAAATAATATTAGAAATTTATGTATAGAAATTAGAAACGATTTGATTTGTGATAAAAAAGGGATTAATAAATGGTCTAAGACTATTTTTAAACAAATTAATAAAATAAAGAATATTTAAAATGAAAAATGAAAAAAAAATTCAAATAGAAGCCGCTGCTTTTAGAAGACTGATTGAACATCTACAAAAAAACCACAACGTGCAAAATATTGATCTAATGAATCTCGCTGGGTTTTGTAGAAATTGTTTATCAAAATGGATAGCAGAAGAATCAATCAACCTTAAATCTGAAATTGACTATGAAAATTGTCGTGAAAAAGTTTACGGTATGCCATATGAGCTTTGGAAAAAAAAATACCAAAAACCTATTGATTGATATGAAAATTATATTAACTGGTGCTGCTGGCTTCATTGGATTTCACACAACTAAATTTTTATGTAGAAAAAATATTGTTGTCGGTATTGATAATTTAAATAATTACTATGACGTAAAACTAAAAAAAAATAGACTAAAAAAACTCAAAGAATTAAAAAATTTTAAATTTATTCAATCAGATATCCAGGACTTAAAATTAAAGAAAAAATTAAATTATCTAAATGAACAAAAAAAATTTAATTGCATAATAAATTTAGCTGCACAGGCTGGGGTTAGACACTCTTTTAAAGATCCTTACTCTTATATAAACTCTAACATTCTTGGTCAACTTAATATGTTGGAGATTGCAAAATCGTTAAAAATTAAAAGATTTATATATGCAAGTTCTTCATCAGTTTATGGTGGTAACAAACAACTTCCTTTTTCAGTAAAACAAAGAGTGGACCAACCGGTTTCGTTGTATGCTGCCACTAAAAAGTCAACTGAATTAATATCAGAATGTTATGCAAAGTTATATGATATAAATGCTATTGGGCTTCGTTTTTTTACAGTTTATGGACCTTGGGGAAGACCCGATATGGCAACCTATATTTTTACAAAGAAAATTTTAGAGAAAAAAAAAATCGATATATATAACCATGGAAGAATGAAAAGAGATTTTACGTATATTGACGATATTGTTAAGGGTATTTGTGGTGCTGTTAATTTTAAAATCGAAAAAAAAAAATTTCACAAAATCTATAACTTGGGAAATAATAAATCTGAGAAATTAATGGATTTTATTGAAACAATTGAAAACAATCTTGGCATTATCTCAGATAAAAACTTTTTGCCTTTGCAGCCAGGAGATGTAAAAGAAACTTATGCTGAAATCTCTGAAAGTAGAAAAGATTTAAATTTTCATCCAAATATTTCGATTAAAGATGGAATACCAAAATTTATAAAATGGTATAAGGAATATTACAAACTATAACTTAATATAATTCGTCTATTATTTTTTTGTATCTTTTCAACACAGCTTGTCTTTTTATTTTTAGTGTATTTGTAAGAAGACCATTTTCGTAAGTAAATGGATTTTGTATTATTGCATATTTTCTAATCTTTTCAGGTATATTCAATTTTTTGTTTGTACTATCAACTATTCGACTTACAGCATCATTTGTAATCTTTTTTTGAAGAGTTAAAACAGCAACAATAAAACTTTTATTATCACCGAAAACAACAGCTTGATTAATATCTAAGTTTTCTGTTAACAAATTTTCTATTTTTGTTGGTGAAATGTTTTCACCACCTGAAGTCACTATTAAATCTTTTTTTCTTCCAATAATTTTTAATCTACCTAGATCGTCAATCAAACCAAGATCTCCAGTGTGCAACCATTTGTTCCTCAAAGTTTTTTTAGTTAATTCATAATTATTCCAATAACCCATCATAACATTTGGTCCTTTTACAAGAATTTCATTATCTCTAGATATTTTAACTGTAACATCCTTGACAGGTTTTCCTACAGTTGAAACATCATTGGTCTTAAAATCATTACAACTAATCAATGGACCAGATTCAGTTTGACCATAACCTTGTAAAATATTTACTCCAAGATTAATAAAAAATTGTCCTATCTCAGGACTTAAAGCAGCGCCTCCTGAAACAAAGGTTTTTAATTTTCCCCCAAAAATTTTTCTTATTTTTTTTTTTAATAAGAAAGCTACCAAACTTCTAAATAAAATATCTCTAGTATTTAATTTTTTTGTTCTATATAAAATAGGCAACTTTGAAAAACAAAATTTAATTAGAAAATTGGAATTTTGGATTTTTCTAAATATTTTTTTGTAAATGTTTTCATACAGTCTTGGCACAGCTGTCATAATAGTTGGTTTTATTTCAAGAAAATTTTTATTAATTTTATCTAAACTTTCACAGTAGTAAATCTCTGCTCCAATGCTTAATGGAAAATATAGTCCAGCCATTCTTTCATATGAGTGTGATAATGGAAGGAATGAGAGGAATCTTTCATTTGAGAAATTAAAATCTTTTAAAAGTTCATACGCTGCAAAACAATTATGTACAATTGTTGAATGTGACAACATTACTCCTTTAGGATATCCGCTTGTTCCCGAAGTGTAGATAATTGTTGAAAGATCTGAGCCTTTAATATTTTTATCAAAATTAAAATCATCTTTTTTTTTAATAATATCTCCAAATGTCAAAAAATCTTTTGAAGTTTTATCAATAAGGACTATTTTTTTTTTAAAAAGTTTGAATGTTTTTTGGTTTTTTTTGAAAAGATTTAAGCTTTCTAAAACAATAATCTTTGGTTTACAATCTTTAAGTATAAAATTATTGTCATTTTCGTTATTAGTAGAAAAACATGGAACTGTAACAGCACCAATTGACATAATAGCCATATCAAATATAAACCATTCCGGCCTATTTTCGGATATTAACAAAACTCTGTCACTTTTATTTACTTTTTTTTTTAATAGAAAAGATGCAATTTTTGAAATTTTTTTTTTAATATCAACATAAGAATTACCAACCCACTTATTTTTAATTTTTGAGTATAAGAATTTTTTATTTGGATTTTTCGATTCTTGTTCTATAAAAAACTCACAGAGATTTGAAATTTTTTTATATTTTATTATATTATTCATTTAACTCTTAATTATATCTAAATAACTTATATTATCTATGAACAAATTAAAATTACCAATATGGAATCTTGATGATTTTTATCCTTCTCATGATTCAGAAGAATTCAAAAATGACTTAACTGAACTTGAAAAACTTATAAATAATTTTTCCATGAGTTTTAAAGGAAAATTATCTAAATTATCACCCCAAAAGCTTATCGATGCGATATCAAAGTATGAGGAAATTGAAGAAATTATAGTTAAAATTAAAAGCTATATTTTCCTATTGTATTGTACTGATCAATTAAATGAGACCAAAAGTGTTTTTTACCAAAAAACATCTGAGGATTTGACTAAATTAGAAGGTAGTTTGATCTTTTTTGGACTAGAAATCAATAAACTACCAAATAAAAATCTGCATAACATTAAAAACTCGAAGTATCATGTATGGTTAAAAATTCAAAGAAAGTTTAAACGGTATCAAAAAAACGAAAATATTGAAAAAGTTTTATTAGATAAATCCACAACAAGTTCAAACTCTTGGATAAGGCTCTTCGATGAGACTATGGCTAGATTGAAGTTTAATCTAGCCGGCAAAAAACTCAACGAAAGTGAGATTCTGAATCTCATTTCTTCAAAGAACCCAAAAAAAAGAGAAAATGCTGCAAAAGTTTTTGGAAAAACCTTGAAGGAAAACATTCATCTTTTTTCAATGATAACCAATACCTTATCAAAGGATCTTCAAATAGATAATTCAATACGAGGGTTTACTAATCCTGATTCCTCAAGGCATTTAAGTAATCAAGTTGATGCTGCCGACGTCGATTGTTTAGCCGAAACTGTAAAAAAAAATTATAAAAGTCTTTCTCATAGATACTATAAATATAAAGCTAGGATATTTAAGACCAAGCAACTTCATTATTGGGATAGAAATGCACCTTATCCTAATCAAAGTGTTCAAAATATACATTGGTCTGAAGCAAAAAAAATTGTTTTAGAATCATATGAAAAGTTTGACAAAAGAATTTCTGACGTGGTGGAGTTATTTTTTAGAAACTCTTGGATTCATGCAGAGGTTCTAAATGGCAAAACATCAGGTGCTTTTGCCCATCCTACAGTACCGTCGGTTCATCCATATATTTTACTAAACTATCAGAGCAAGGTGAGGGACGTTATGACCTTATCACATGAGTTGGGTCATGGAGTGCACCAATATCTTGCTAATAACAATGGTTTACTATTATCCTCAACCCCTCTTACTTTAGCGGAAACTGCAAGCGTATTTGGAGAAATGTTGACTTTTCGCTCAATATTGAGTGGCACTAAGTCAAATGAACAAAGAAAAGTTGTGTTAAGATCAAAAATTGAGGATATGTTAAATACAGTTGTAAGACAAATTTCATTTTATGAATTTGAGAAAAAAATTCACCGTCAAAGACTTTTGGGTGAACTATCTACAGAAATTATTTGTAGTTTTTGGTTAGAAACTCAAAAAGAAAGTTTAGGAGATTCTGTAAAGCTTAACGGTGATTACAAATATTTCTGGGCATATATTCCACACTTTATTCATTCTCCCTTTTATGTTTATGCCTACGCTTTTGGAGATTGTCTTGTGAATTCACTTTATGCAAAATATGAAGAAGGATTGAAGGATTTTAACGATAAGTATATACACTTACTTAAATCTGGTGGATCGATTGAGTACTCTGAATTATTACAAACTTTTGATTTAGACCCAAAAGATTCAACATTTTGGCAAGGTGGTTTAAACTTAATAAAAAAACTTATAGATGATTTAGAAGAATTAGGATAATTATACTTATATAAAAATGATAAAATTAGCTGTTCCAAAAGAAAGACATGAGAATGAACTTAGAGTGAGCATTACCCCAGATTGTGTTTCATCTTTAAAAAAAATTGGCTTTGAAGTTTTCATAGAAGAAGGAGCTGGTAATGGTGCATCATTTAGTGATAAAGACTATACAAATGCAGGAGCTAAAATTTCAAGACATGTTAAAGACTTGTATCAAAATGCTAAATTAATAGTCAAAATTCATAGACCGTTTAAAAGTTCAAAGATAAATGAATTTAATTTATTAGAAAACAATTCTTGTTTTCTTGGAACAATTTATTCTTCAAGATTTAAACAGGATTTTACAAATTTAAAAAAAGAAAACATTAATACTTTTGCAATGGAGCTTATGCCAAGAATTTCTAGAGCTCAAAGCATGGATGTCTTGTCTTCACAAAGCAATCTTTCTGGTTATAAAGCTGTTGTAGACTCTGCATCCTTGTATAATAAAGCTTTTCCACTTATGATGACTTCAGCAGGAACAATTGCTCCGGCAAAATTACTTGTAATTGGTGCTGGGGTGGCTGGACTTCAGGCGATTGCTACTGCAAAGAGACTTGGTTCAGTTGTATTTTGTTTTGATGTCAGATCTGCGACGCAGGAACAAGTAGAAAGTTTAGGTGGGAATTTCATAAAAGTAGGTGGTGAAGATTCAGGAGAGTCTGCAAGTGGTTATGCTAAAGAAATGTCCGCGGCCTATAAAAAAAAACAAGCAGTTCTGTTGGAAGAAAATATCAAAAAAATGGATATTGTAATTACCACAGCCCTTATACCAGGAAAAAAGGCCCCACTAATAATAACAAAAAAAATGGTTAAAAGTATGAAATCTGGAAGTGTAATTATGGATCTTGCTTCAGAATTCGGTGGGAACTGTGAATTAACTAAACATGGAAAAACAATTGAGTTTGAATCTAAAAAAATTATTGGTCCCTTTAATCTTCCTTCGTCAGTATCTCAAGACGCATCTAGACTTTATTCAAAAAATATTTTAAATTTCTTAAAAAATTCCTGTAAAGAAGGTAAATTTCTTGATTTCAATTGGGAAGATGAACTAGTAAAAGGTACTTGTGTTAATAAAGTAAAAAAAGGTAGATAAAAATGGAAACAGTTGATCCAATAATAACATTATTGATAATATTTGTTTTAGCCTGTATGGTGGGTTATTATGTTATTTGGGGTGTAACTTCTGCCTTACACTCACCCCTAATGGCAGTCACAAATGCTATATCCAGTGTTATAATTGTGGGAGCTATAATTGCAGCCGGTCCCTCAGAAATTAACTTTTCTTCCATGATGGGATTTTTTGCGATTATTTTAGCATCAATTAACATTTTTGGGGGTTTTGTTGTTTCTCATAGAATGCTCTCAATGTTTAAGAAAAAAGAAAAAAAGACAAAAAAATGATTTCAGCAAATATCTCAGCAGTTGCATACTTAATTTCGGCAATTTTTTTCGTTTTCGCCCTTAATGGATTATCACACCCTGATAGTGCAAGGAGAGGGAATACTTTCGGTATTCTTGGTATGATCACAGCAGTTGTAACTACCATGTTAAGTCCCCAAGTTATTTCATATCAAATGATTGTAGTAGCCATATTAATTGGTGGTACAATCGGAACTTTTATTGCCTTAAAAATTGAAATGACTTCTTTGCCAGAATTAGTTGCAGCGTTTCACTCTCTTGTTGGTTTAGCTGCAGTTTTTGTAGCTGCGAGTGCGTTATATTCTCCAGAAAGTTATGGAATTGGGGTTAAGGGAAACATATTCTTATCAAGTTTAATTGAAATGGCTATTGGAGTTACGATTGGAGCAATTACATTTACAGGTTCAATAATTGCCTTTTCTAAACTCCAAGGAATTATGAGCGGAGCACCAATAACATTTTCAGGCCAACATTTACTGAACTTATTAATTGCAATTTCGATCATTATTTTAATTGGTTTGTTCTCTTCCACTGAATCAAAGTTATTATTTTGGGTTGTTGTAGCTATGTCATTATTTTTAGGAATTTTATTGATTATTCCTATAGGTGGAGCAGACATGCCTGTTGTTGTCTCAATGTTGAACTCTTATTCCGGATGGGCTGCAGCGGGAATCGGTTTTACTTTGAGTAATCATTTACTTATCATTGTTGGTTCCTTGGTTGGTGCTTCTGGAGCAATACTTAGTTATGTTATGTGTAAAGGAATGAATAGATCATTTTTTAATGTGATACTTGGAGGATTTGGTGTAGATGAAGGTAGTTCAAGCACAGGGAAAGTTGAAGAAAGGGCAGTAAAAACCGGAAGTCCCGAAGATGCAGCTTTTATTTTAAGTAATGCAAATTCAGTTATTATTGTCCCTGGATACGGAATGGCCGTTGCCCAAGCTCAACATGCACTTAGAGAAATGTGTGACACGTTAAAAAAAAATGATGTAAAAGTTAAGTATGCTATTCATCCAGTCGCTGGAAGAATGCCAGGTCATATGAATGTTTTATTAGCCGAAGCTAATGTATCTTATGATGATGTATTTGAATTAGAAGAAATAAATAGTGACTTTTCTAATACAGATGCTGTACTTGTAATTGGAGCTAACGATATTACCAATCCTGCTGCTAAGACCGATAAGACCAGTCCTATTTACGGTATGCCCATTCTTGACGTTGAAAATGCTGGAACCGTCTTATTTATAAAAAGATCTATGGCTTCAGGATATGCTGGTGTGCAAAATGAATTATTTTTTAAGGATAATACTATGATGCTTTTTTCAGATGCAAAAAAAATGGTGGAAAATATTATTAAAAATATATAGTTGTTTAAAAACCGTCGAAATCAATTTTTTTTCTGAGTATTTTCTTAAATCTTCTTGTAGACTCATTTAACAATCTAGCTTTTTTTTCAGAGGGTTTCTCGTAAGCTCTTCTTTGCTTCATTTCTCTAAAAACACCCTCTCTTTGCATTTTTTTCTTCATAGCACGCATTGCTTTTTCGACGTTGTTATCTTTTACATGTACTCTTATTATTTTTTTTCTCCCTTTAAATTGTTGCTTCTAAGTTATATAAAAAATAATATTAATGTAAACCTTTTTTTTAAATGAAAGAAAAAAATTTAAAAGACAAATTCACGCGAGAAATCCTTAAGAATTTTGATAGCTTAAACTATAAAAATTTATCTAATATGGTTGAATGTAAAAAACTTGGAATTAAACCTGAACAATGCAGCAGATATTTATCATCATTTTTCCCTAAAGGAATAAACGACGTCTTTTTAAATTTTAATGAAATGATAAGACTAAAACTTCATGATTTAACTAAACAGAAATTAAAAAAACTTTCTGTAAGTGAAAAAATAAAGTTTTTGTTATTTTCCAGATTAGAAATACTAGAAAAAGAAAAAATAAATTTTAAACCTTTATTGAGATATTTAATTCTTCCACAAAACTTTTTATTTACTAATAAGCTCCTTTTTAAAGTCTGCGACGAAATTTGGTTTTTGGCAGGAGATAAATCTTTAGATTTTAATTATTATTCAAAAAGAATTATTTTGATGAATATTTATTCTACTGGCTTAATTTATTGGATCTTTGACAAAAGTCCAAAAAAGATAAAGAGCAATGAGTTTATTAGTAAACAAATCAAAAATGTATCTAAAATTGGTAAATATAAATATTGGGTAAAAAATATATTTGGAAACCTAGGATTATAGTTTTTTAATATATGTTACATGTCCCATTTTTCTTTTTTCTTTAATAATTTTTTTAAAATAATCATAAATTTTAATATTTTTTTTACTGATTATTTTTTTTTGATACTCGTTACCAATTAAATTTTTCATAATACCACCTGATAATATTTTTGGTGCTAAAACTTTTTGTTCAGAAATTGCTCTCAGTAAGTTTTCGAATTGATTAATTTTACAACAGTCTAGACTCCAATGTCCTGAATTATGTGGTCTGGGCGCTAATTCATTAATTAGAACCTCACCATTTTTCAAAACAAACATTTCCACTGCTAAAATTCCAATTAGGTTCAATTTTAAAGTAATTCTTTTCGCGTATTCAATTGCCTTTCGTTTTGTTTCTATAGAAATATCAGGAGGATATGTAGTTGACTTTAACATATTATCTTTATGTAAATTATGCACCGGTGGTAAATATTCAATATTACCTTTATAATCTCTGAAACTAATTACAGAAATTTCCTTATCAAAATCAA
>CABZAL010000011.1 GCA_902523675.1 uncultured Alphaproteobacteria bacterium
AAATATTTTATTTTTGTATTTTTTATCCACATCATCTGAAAGTAGATTAATAAAGAATGTTTTATTTATGGTATTTTTCTTTATAACTGCTTTATTCATAGAATCTTCTTTATCTAGCTTTTTACTCAAGTAAATACCAATTAGAATTATTTCCACAGATAAGATATGATAAGCCGAAGATCCCTCCTTGTTTCCACCGTCATTGTAAAATTGATAAGAAATTTCATTAAATAATTGGTTCTCTGCAAACTTTAAAATACCTAAAGTATATTCATCACGAGGAAGAAAATAAGCCATAACTAGGAGTCCAACAATGTTAGCAAGATAATGATTGTTTCTGGAAAAAGGACTCCATTCCAGATTATTTATTACAAAATTTATATGATCATTTATACTATTATAAACTACTTTTCTTTCTCTTGGTGAAAGCTTATCTTCTTGTACCAAAATATCTGTAATCATGCACAAATTGGCGCCTCTAATCGCGACCTCCATAGCATTAAACCAATTGACGCCGTAAGACGGAGGGTTAGAAGCAATAAAATCAAATACTTGATTTTTTATAAAAGTATAAAGGTTCTTTTTTTTATTTAAGAAAGACCAAACACAGATCTTACTTAATGATTGTAATCTTGAAAGTTCCCATGGAACTTTAATGTCAAATCCTTTATTGTACTGAATCTTAAGAGAGTTACTTTTTTTCGATGCTTTCCATTTAAATTTTGAGTTAGCATCATAATACCAATTAGTTAAGTAAGTATTTCTTTTAAAGGGTGTTATAATATTTTCAAAAATTTTTTTTGATTTTTGCCTATTACTTCTATTAATTTGGCTTATGTTTGAAATTTTCTCACTTAAAGAAGTTGAATAATCTTCAGACTTTTCAGAGAAAATTTTAAATTTATTTTTTAATAATTCATCTTTGTTAGATATTTCAAAGTTTGAGAGACTTTTATAATCAAAAAGACTATTTGTAATAATATTTTGATCCTCCGCATACTTTTCAGAAAAACTAGTAAAAAAGTAAATTTTTAATGAATATATTCTTCTATATGAAAAAATAATTATTTTAAGAGTAATAAAAAATAAAAGTTTGAAGAAACCAAGACTTTCAAAGAGCCTCTTTAAAGCTAAGACATAAAAAAACTTATTCATTTTTTTGTAATTTAAAAATCCAAGTTGCACTCATAAAATTTGGAATAAAGTCAGCCAAATATGTGTTAAGTTTTTTCATAATATCAGGTTTTAAAATTGTTGAACCAGTTAAATCAGCGCCCAAAAGTGTACCATTTTTTATAAACTTAATTAAAAGATTATTTTTAAAAACGATCCCTTTAAATTTCTTTAATGTAAAAAATTGAATATGACCTGACTCATAATTAAAAGGTATGTTCTTATTCGACAAAGTCTTTTTTCTGAAAAATTTATAAATATATCTAATAATTTTATATATATAAAATTTGTGTATTATAAATTTTTCTATCTCAGTTAAACCATAACCATTTGGGATCGAACCTAAGATAAAACCATTATTCTTCAAATTAGCTTTCAATAAATTTAAAATTTGATCTGGTTGATCTAAGTGCTCTAAGACTTCTGAAATTATGATTACATCAAATTTTTTTTTTGGTAATTTATTCGAAAAAATTATATTTTTGGATCCAAAGCTCTTATTTGCAAATTTTATCGATTCATAATGAATATCATAACCGTAGTATTCATCTACTTTATTTATTAGGTATCTGGCGCAATCAAGTGCATTTCCACATCCAAAATCAAAGATTTCAATTTTTTTTTTGCTAGACCTTAATTTATTAATTTCATCTCTAAAAATATGAATTTTTTTTTTTGTAGCATAACAATCTTCAATTGGATTATATTTATACATTCTTTTTTAAATCAATGATTAAGTCTTTATTAAAATATATTTTACCAAACTTTATCATAAATTTAATTCTAAAATTTTATATAAAATTAATTAGAATTAAATCATTCAAAACATCACAGTCTTTCTGGAACGAAAATACAGTTAGCTCACCAAAAAATGGTTTTACTTCAATCTCAGAGTCCCAAAATCATCTTAACTGGCGGAATAATCAATATATTAATTCTTATAAAAATATGGACTTCCAAAATACTCATAGAAAAATAGTTTTAGATTATGGATGTGGACCTGGAAACGGAATAATTAATATTATTAATTCAGCAAAACCAAAAGAAATACATGCAGTTGACGTTTCAAAAAAATCAATCCTTTTAGCAAAAAAAAGAGCTGATCTCCATAAGTTAAAAGTTTATTTTCATCAAATAAATGAAAATGAGAAAATATATGAGATAGAAAATAACTCTGTAGATGTAATTAAGTGTGATGGTGTTCTACACCATATTGAAGATATGGCGTTTGTTTTTAAAGAATTTAAAAGAATACTTAAGAAAAAAGGTGTCATTAATTTAATGGTTTATAACAGAGATTCACTTTGGTTTCATTTGCATGTAAACTATGAATTAATGATAAAAAGAAATATTTTTCAAAATCTTTCTGCTGATGAAATTTTCCGAATTTCAACTGATGGATTTCAATGTCCAGTATCAAAATGTTTTTCACCATCTGATTTTATTAACATTTGTAAAGAAAATAAGTTTAAATCAAAACTTAAAAATATAAGTATATCGCTCTTTGAATTAAGTAAGATAAAAATACTCAAAGAAGCGGTAAACTCCGATAAAATAGAAAAAAATAGTCGAGATTTTTTAAAGCAAGTTTACTTAACTAAAAATATTCCTTATTTTAAAAAAAATATTGCAGGTATAAATTCTTACTATGAGTTAAGAAACTTTTAATTTTTTATCATTAATAAAAATTTTCCACCATATAGCTAAATTTAAAATAAACCAGAGTCTCGTATCTCCCTTTCTGTTAATGATTTTTTGTATAGTTTCTTTTCTAAAAAAATCAGTTTTACTAACAAAATCATTAATTATTTTTTTTTCATTTATTCCTAAACCATCCTCAAACCATTCCTTAAGTGGCAAACCAAAACCTTGCTTTTTTCTATTAAGAATTTCATCTGGTAAGAGTCCTGTAACAATATCTTTTAGCAAAACCTTAAGTTTATTTTCCTTAACTTTAATATTTTTCGGTAAATCAATTGTTTTTTGAACAAGTATATGATCTAAAAACGGTACTCTTGCTTCAAGGCTATTTGCCATAGTCATCTTATCAATACGCATTAAAATTAATTCCGGAAGTCTAATTTTTAAGTCTAAATAAGTCATCCAGTTTTCAATATTTTTATATTTAGCATTTTTATTAAAAAATTCGTAGTGTGGCTTTATACAATCCCAACTATCAAAACTTTTAATTTTCTTTTTAAAACTTTCTGAAAATAACTGATTTTTTTCAAAGCTACTAAAAGCCTCAGCTCCACCCCAGAATATTGGTTTTTTTTCAAGTGATCTTCTTAGTAAATCTGATGAATATTTATATTGAATATTAAATTTTTTATAAATCAATAAAATTAACTTTTTAAGAAATTTTGGAAAAAAATTATTATTTAGCAGTAAATCTATTCTTGATGTCCTAAGCCAGTTTGTATAACCAAAAAATAACTCATCGGCTCCTTCACCCACTTGACAAACCCTAATATTTTTTTCTCTTGCAAGTTTAGAAACATAAAAAATTGGCACACAAACTGGATCAGATATAGGTTCATCTTGAAAATAGACCATATCAAAAATGAAATTTTTAATATCATCCTTACTTAATTTTTTTTCATAGTGTGATGATTTAATATGTTTTGCAACAATTCTTGCATAATTTAATTCCGACTTGTAGGATTTATATTCTTGATCATAACCAATGGAGAAAGTTTTAATTTTTTTTTTTGAATTCTTTGAAAAAAAATATGCATTAGTAGATGAGTCAATTCCGCCTGATAGAAAAACTCCAACATCTACATCAGATATTCCCCTGTATCTTATTGATTCCTTAATAGTTTTAGCTAAAACTTTATTAATATTTCCTGTATTTGTTAATTCTTTGTCTTGTAATGGGTCCCAGTATCTTTTTTTTTCACTTTTTCCTTTTTCATCAAAACTCAACCAAGTGCCAGCTTCCAGCTTATTTATTTCTTTAAACATAGTTTTTGGAGCCGGCGAACATAGAAAAGTTAAGTAATGATAAATACTTTCTTCATCAATTTCAGGAATATAATCCGGATCAAGTAAAATAGCTTTTATTTCAGAAGAAAAAATTAATTTTTCTGAATCAATTTTGTAATATAAAGGTTTTACACCAACTCTATCTCTAACCAAAAAAACTTTTTTTTTTATATTATCCCAAATTGCAAAAGCAAACATACCCCTAAATCTATCTACACATTTCAATCCCCATTCAACATATGATAAAAGTAAAACTTCGGTATCAGAATTTTTTGTCTTAAAACTATAACCTTTACTTAAAAGTATTTGTTTTATCTCTTTAAAGTTATAAATTTCACCATTAAAAGTAATTACATAGTTTTTTGTCTTATCAACAAATGGTTGATTTGCAGATGAGGTTAAATCTAAGATAGATAATCTTGTATGTCCAAATCCAATATTCTTAGTAGAAGAAATCCATTTTCCTTTTCCATCTGGACCTCTATGATTAAGTATGTCATTCATTTCGTCTAAATATTTTTTTTTTACAAAAGGTTTTTTGTTAAAGTACATTATGCCTGAGACGCCGCACATTAAAGTAGTTCCTCAACTTTAAAGCATAAATTCATAGCTTGAATCTGCTCTTCGATAGAAATAGAAAATTTGTTAAGTTTCAAGTTGTAAAAAAAACTTTGATATTGATTTTCATAACCCTTATCAGGAAATTTGGATGAATAGATAATCTTTTTCTTATTTTTTGAGGTTAATGTGATTTTCTGAAAATTTTCCATAATTATTGTTTCGTTGGAATTTCTCACTTCAATTATTTCTTTCTTGTCATTTATTGAACCAGCTGAAGTGTAATTTAATTTTGCAACGCTTCCATTATTAAATTTTATGGTTACAAAAAAATTATCAGTCTTATGTAAGTTCTTATTGTCAGAGTTTATTGAGCTTGCTTGAATATTAGTGTACCTATTATTTATTAAAAATAAAATTAAATCATAAAAATGACAAGCCTCTCCAATATTTCTACCTCCTCCCTCACGAGAATATATCCATGAATTCGGTAATAACTTATCTGCATTAACAGTATAGTTAAGAAAAATTGGACTTGTACTTTTCTCAATAAAGCCTTTTAAAATTTTAGCACAACCAGAAAACCTCCTATTAAATCCAGTTACAAGTACTGGAGTGGCTTTCTCTTTTATGAAAAAACTTTTTATTTCTTTTAGTTCATTAGCCTTAATGCATAGTGGTTTTTCACAAAATACATGCTTTTTATTAAGGAGTGCATTTTTAGTGAGTTGCCAGTGATCACTATGTCTAGTAGAAATAAAAATCGCGTCTAAAGACTTATTCTTTAGCATTAAATTATAGTTATTAACAACATTTATGTTTTTATAAAAACTTGTAGAGTTTAAAAATGAAATTGGTTTTCTCACACATAGATAGTCAAGTGAATTATAAGTTTTCATTTTCAAGAGATTTGGTATGATTACTTCTTTTGAAAATCCTCCAACTCCAACTATAGCCGAAGAGGTTATTCCAGATTTTTTTTTGATTAAAGGAATTTTTGGTTTAATTATTATTTCATTTTTAGTGTAGTATTTAAAAAGGGCTGAAATTGGTCTGTTTTTCCTCTCAAAAGCAGAATAAACCTGCTGAGCATTTTTTATAGGTTCTATATTATCTATTAAACTATTAATATTGATCTTTTCGCTATCAATAAGATTAACATAACTCTTCATATTTCTATTTAAAGTCCACCTTACATATTCCAATGGATAATCAAGTCCATCTATTTCATATGTTGAATCATATCTACCAGGACCATAAGAGGCAGATATTGAAAATTCTATTTCTTTTGAATAAATTTCTTCTCTATTAATTTTTATATCAATATCACCTACTAAAATAACTCTAGATTTTTTTCTACATAATCTGAAAGTCTTATTGAGTAAATCTTCTACTTTATTAGAAGCAGTTATTATAGCAGAGTCAAAACCTAAACTAATTACATCTTGAGATATTCTTTTTGACAGATCCTCAAATGAACTATAAACATTAACAAAACCATCTTTTTTTGATTTTTCAAGAAAATCATCATTGGGCTCAATTCCATAAACTTCAACACCTGCAGCTCTTAAAATTTGCATTGTAATTTGTCCAATAAAACCTAAACCAACTACTAAAGTTGTTTCACCAATACTTGTTTTTGATCTTCTTACAGCATGCATAGCTATTGAACCCAGTGCAACAGTGGAGTACAGAGATAAATTTTCTTTTCTTTTGGTTTTTATCACTAAATTTTCTGGTACAAGTATTTTTTCAGCATGAGAGGCAAAGCCTCCACCACAACATGCGACAAGATCTCCCCTTGAAAAGTTTTTTACACCCTCTCCAACCTCTTCAATAATTCCTGAACTCGAATATCCAAGTTCATAGTACTCTCCAAGCTTTCTAGATACAATTCCGCTGGTACTTTTAATACCTTTTTTTTTTAAAACACTAATCAAACTTTTTAAGACTTGAGGTTTTTCTATTATTTTTCTCAATGTATTTTTTTTTATTGAATTTAAAGACGTAATCTCAGTACCAGGAGATACGCATGAATATATATTTTTTACTAAAACTTTTCCTTTCTCAACTAAAGGCTCCGGCACTTCTTTTAGCTCAATTCCTTTTCTAGATAAAAAAACTTGTTTCATAAATAGGCATTTCCTAAAATTTTTTCTAATTTTTTTTGTATTGTTCGAAGTTCAAAATTCTTTGACTTTTTCATTGCATATTTTAAGGTTTGTTTTCTAACATTTTCATCATATAAAATTTTTTTTATAGAATTTTTTAGTTTTAAGAAAGATCTTTTATTTTCGACATAAGCCCATTTTTTTTTTTTTGCATCATTAATAAAATATATTTTATCGGGTCCATAAATAAAAATTGGAACATTCGACATCAAATAAGAACCTAATTTTGCTGGCCAGGAATATTTATAATAATTTATAGAATCATCATCAAAGTTTGATGCTAATAATAAAAGATTACTTTTACTTATTTTGCTAAAATACTCATTTTCATTTAAATTATGTTCTTCTATATTTATGTTTTGATGTCTTGCAAAATATGACTCAAAAAGTCTTTTTTGTGTTTTAGGTAGATAAATAAAACATTGAATGTCAAAGTTTTCATCAATTAAATTTTTTAATACATAAGTAATCTCAATAAGTGAATTTAATTGAGCATTTTTAAAAATAGAGCCAATGTATATAATAGTTTTAGTTTTTTGGGTATGAATAACTTTTCTAATTTTTTTTTTATCAACACCGTTATGTAATACCTCAAAATTATATCCAAAAATTTTCTTATATTCCTCTGACATTTTTGTATTAATTGCTATTCTTATTTTTGAAGAATCGATTAAGTACTTAAAGAGCTCATATTCTCTAGTTTTGTAACTGTAAGTAGCTAGAACATTATCCATTACGTGAGTTATTAAGGGAATATTTAATTTCTCTTTTAAGTCTTTAATCAAACACATTAAGCTATAATGACCAAAGATTGTATAGATCATATCTGGTTTGAACTGATTTAACTCGGTAAGAAGGCCAGAATTAGCTTTTTCTTTTTTATTTAATTTATAAAAATTTTTAAAATTAATTAAGAGATTTACAAAAATTGGATGCAAGTTTTTTTTTAAAAAAATATTTATTCTACTTGGTCTTCTAAGTAGATGTGACTTTACAATATTCTCAGTGTTTGCATTAACGTCCTCATGTAATATGAAAATTTTATCCTTAGGGTAATTTTCAAAAAGATTCTTAAGTAAAACCCCTCCGCCTGTATTCTCAGTAAAAAAAAATTCACTTATAATTAAAATTTTCTGATATTTATTTGGCATTTTATAAAATCATATACTTTTTAATAATTTTTAAAATTCTTTCTGAAGTCTTACCATCCCATTTATCAATTTTAACTTTTTGTTTTTTTATTTTTTCTATTTTATTTATAATGGCTTTTAAATTTACCAATACGTTAGTACCTTTTGAAATCGTAATTGGTCTCTCTGTATTTTTTCTTAAAGTTAAACAAGGTATACCTAAATATGACGTTTCCTCTTGAATGCCACCTGAATCAGTAATTACAAAGCGGCAATTAATAATCTGTAATATAAAATTACTGTAATTTAAAGGTGGGCAAACTTTTAGATTTCTGACTGTTTTTAATGAATCAAACAAACCAAATTCAATTAATTTTTTTTTTGTTCTTGGATGTAAAGGGAAAAGTATTCTATTGTTTTTTGTCCATTTTTTTATTTCAATTATTATTTCTTGTAAACTTTTTTTAATGTCAACATTTTCTGGTCTATGCAGAGTAATTACTCCATTAAAATTGTTATATATTGGTTTCAAATTTTTTTTTTTTTTTAAAAAATAGATTAGGCTGTCGATCATTATATTTCCAACAAAAAAAATATTTTTTTTTATATTTTCTTTTTTTAAATTTTTTTCCTCAATTACTGAAGGTGTAAATAAAAAATCAGAAATTGAATCTGTCAATCTTCTATTAACCTCCTCTGGTTGATTATCATCATAACATCTTAGTCCTGCCTCTATGTGAGCTAATTTTACATTATTTTTTTTAGCTACAATAGAAGCTGCCAAAGTTGAGTTTACATCACCAAAAACCAAAACGAGATCTGGTCTAAAGCTTTCTATAAACTCATTGTATTTTTTTATAATCTTTGATATTTGTAAATTTGGTGAACCTGAACCAATTTTGAAATTAACATCTGGCATATTGATATCCAAAGTCTTTACCATTTCTTGAAAAAGATTTTTATTATAATGTTGACCCGTATACACAAATTTATACTGAATATTTTTTTCTTTGGTCAAAATTCTTATAAGAGGAGCAATTTTTACAATATTAGGTCTAGCCCCAGCAACGATATGAATTTTTATATTTTTCCTCATAAATTAAAAATTTTTTGGATTTTAGATCTCAAGTAGTTCATCAGCTGCATTTTTATCAATCCAATTCAAGATTTTTTTTACATCACTTTTTTTTAAAAAATCATTATAACTTTTAGGAATATCAACTACATTACTTTTTTCCAGAGATATTCCATTGTAATCATAATCAATTTTAATACCATCCATTTTAATTGACCTAGCAATAAGAGAACCATAGGTATAAATTCTTGCTAATTTAATTTGTTTAGATGTTAATTTTTTAATACTATTGAGGTTTGATAATATATTTAAAAATTCCTTTTTACTTTTAGGATCAACAGTAAAACCTTGATGTGAATATCTTCCTGTACCAGCTGTAATAACAGGAACACCATAACATGCTAATTCACATCCAACAGTGCCACGAACGGTAAGAGCAAAATCAATATTTTGAAAAAAAGAAAAAGTATTAATAACAGAATCTGGTTTAACAATTCTTATATTTTTTGGTATTTTTTTAAATATTTCATTAATTAACTTTTCCTCCAAAGAAAAATTCGATCTAAGCATATTGGCTGGATGTATTTTTATAATCCAATTAATTTTTTCATTTTTGTTTGCTTCAAGTAAAGTATGTCTTAGCCAAGACTCATAAGACGAAAATAAACTTGTTCCATAAAAAAAAGTTGCATCATCAAGTATATGTGTAAACACACAACAAATTTTTTTATTATTGAAAATTTTCAATTTTTTTTTTAACTGAGATTTGTTAAGAATTATTTTATTTTTTTGAAGATTTTGACGATTAAAACCCTTTTGACTATAGTATTGATCCTTTAAATGTGACATTATTTTTGTTGAAATTTCCTTTTTTTTATCAGCTAGTAATAAAATCTTTAGGGTACTTTTACTTAGTTTTAGTGGATGATGCTGGCGCATACTCCAATCATAACATTTTAATGAATGAAACTTGTCAATTGGTGAACCAAACCATTGAATACATTTAATATTATTTTTTAATGCTAACTCAAAAATTTCACCTGATGGCGTATACCCTCTTTCATTAAAAATTAAAAATTGAATATTAAGTTTATTTATTATTTTTTTAAAATTCTCTATTTTTGCAATTGAATTAAAAAAATAATTTGTTATTTTTTCATTTTTGATTTTTTTTAAATCAAAGTTACCAGTCTGTTCTTCCCTAAGTATTCTAGAAGCAATAAACTTTCCAATTCTAATTTGTTCAAATGAGAAGTTTAAAAAATTTCTGGTAGATTTTAGTTTTTCTAAAAGTATCGAAACTTTTTTATTTTTTGTTTTATCTAGGGATTGATCTAAATAAATAAAATTTGAAATACCGACTTTTTTATAAAAATATTCATAGAAAGGAGAATAATGATTTAAAATTACTATAATCTTAAATTTTTTTTTTAATGCAGTTGCCAATAGACAATTAACTTTTATTGTTGTTAAAGAGGTAGCAAGTTCTACAAAAACTATTGATTTTTTTTTTTCTTTGATTTTTTTTTTTAAATTGTAAGTGTTTATTGTCCAAATAAACATCTCAAATAATTTTAAAAAAAAAACTTTTATTCTGATTTTGTAATAAAAATATTTACTTACTATATTTTTGGTTATTTTCATTAATAATTTTTTTATAAATTTTTATATAATTTTTAACTTCATTGCTGACAGAGAATTTTCTCACAATTGTTTTCCTGCTGTTTTTTTTTAGTGTCTCTAAAATTTCTTTATTTTGAGATAGTGATGAAATTGATTTTATAAATTTATCAATATCAAATTTCTCTACTAAAACTCCATTTTTATTATCAATAATGTTTGAAATACCACCTGTATTAAAAGAGATTACAGGTGTTCCACACGACATTGATTCAAGAATTACATTTGGAAAATTTTCATTTATTGAAGGGACAATAGTGAGGTCTGAAGAATTATACAACAACTTTTTCCATTCAATACTTTTGTTATAATCAAATGTAATTAAATTTTTAAATGAAAAATCATTCCATTTTTCACTTCCCATCCCAGCCACTAGAAATTGTATGTTTTTGTCTTCTCTAAAAGTATCTAAAACTTTTTTAATAAAATCTGTACCTTTTCTATAATTATCAAAAGCTACTTGAGCGATAAATAAAACTGAAAACTTCTCAGAAATTTTCAATTGTTTTTTTGCAAATTTCTTATTTAAAGGTTTAAATATTTTTGTATCTATACCATTAGGAATTATATAGATTTCTTTATTTTTTAAAATTGGACTTTTTTTAACATTTTTGTACATTCTATCACTAGGCACAACGATTTTTAAATTTAATTTTTCAATAATTTTTTTTTTTTTACTCCAGATATTGGCGGTATTATCAATGCCAATTTCAGGATAACCTTTTAAAGATGGACAATTTTTGCATAATGTCTTCCATTTTTCACACTCTCCAGGATAAGCACAATGACCAGTCATTGCCCAATAATCTGACAGTCTCCAAACTAAAGGAGCATAACTATTTAATTTTTTTAAAGTTGTAATTTGAAAATATCCGCCGTGAGTATTGTATAGTTGAATAATAGAGGATTTGGATAAATCTTTATTCAAAAAAAAGTTTGAAGGTACAAAAAAATACTGTAATCCTAATTTATTTAATAAATAATTAAAAAATTTATCTACTACTCTTAAAAAATTAATTGTTGAAAAAAAAAATATTTTCTCTTCAGAGTTTTCATTATCGCTAACAAATAATTGAGAATTAATTCTATTAGCCAATAATTGGTTATGAATCCTTCTGGCTGATACGGCGGACCCACCCTCTGATGACGAAGTAGATATATGAGATACTCTATACAAGATAAAAATTTTATTTTGAAAATTTATTTTTTAATAAAAAATAAATTGAAATTAAGAAGTTTATTAACCCCTTTGGTTTAAATACGATCATTTTAAAAAAGTAAATAAAATGTAAATTTCTAAATAGATGAACCAATGTTTCATTAAATGGTTTATTATTAAAGTGAACTTGATCAATTGAATAGCCCATAGCTTTTTTAAGATACATATCGTTATTGGTTACTTTAGATAACCTCAAAAAGGTTCTATGAATGTTTTGTCTTTGTGGATTTTCTTGTAACTTATTTTCTATTTGGTAAAGTTTTTTTTTATTTATATTCAAACTAAAAAAATTATTTTCTAAGGGATCATTAATATTTGATTTAATTGACTCAAGATCATTTTTATTAGAAAATAATATAGTATTTGATTCAAAAGATCTTCTTCTAGGAAATAAATTGTTGATTGTTTTAAAACTTTCACATCTTTCCAAAACACCCAAACTTATATATTTTTTATTTTTCAAATATTTTAGTAATACTCTTGATTCTCCAGAGTATTCCGTTCTGTCATAAAAGACGATGTCTTGTATAATTACTATTTTTTTTATTCTTGGCAATAATGAACTGATATACCATTTTGCAAACCAATCTTCATGACATGAATCAATTAAAACCATATCAGGATCAGGAAATTCTAAGGTGGTTTTTGTAGCGTCACCAATTATAATTTGATGTTTATTGTATGAGTAATTACGGATATTATTTTTTATAAAACTAACAGTTTCTTTTCCAAACTTTTTTTCTTCTATTTCGAAAGAATATAGAATACCTTTTTTATTTTTTTTTAATGCAGATGTTATATATATACTTGAATAACCACAATCTGGAGAAATCTCAAAAAATATTTTTGGTTTAATCTCTCTTATCAGGCAGTACATAATCTCACCATCAAAATCTGAAAAGGTTGCTCTAAACTTTTTAAATTTAGGAAAATCATTTCTAATTTGCTCTGTAAGATTAACTAATTCATATGAATATTTCTTATATATTTTACTTAAAAAATCTTTACTTATTTTTTTTTTCATTTTTATCTTTTAAATATTTATAAAATAAGGAACCAATCTCAATATCATCTTTAGTATCAATATCAACTGAAGAAAAATTATCCATCTGAAAGGGTATAGTCTTATCGTTAAAAATTTTTTTATCAATAATTTTTCTTTTTGTAATGTAAATTGCCGCTCCATTTCTGGCATAAAAAATATTTTTTTTTTGTCTTGAATAAATTTTATTTTTATCAATTTCGATTAAGAATTTATTTTTGATTTTCATCAATGACATTGGATTGAAATTATGTGGGAGCTCTACGCAAGAAACTAATGAATCAGCTTTTTTGTTTTTCAGAAACTTTTTTAAGGCAGCATCTATATGCTCAGAATTTCTCAAAGGTGATGTAGGTTGAAGTGTAACTATTACATCTGGATAATATTTTTTTTTTTCTAAATTTTTAATCTCATATTTCAGAACACTCAAAGTTGTTGCCTTATCAGTAGAATACTTTTTTGGACGTAAATTAATTTTATTTACATTATATTTTTCAGCAATATCTCTTATTTTCTTTGAATCGGTGGAAACAATTAACTTGTCAATCAGTTTTGAATTTTGGGCAGCTTTGATTGTCCAATAAATTAGAGGTTTGCCACAAAAATTTACTATATTTTTGTTCTTTATTCCCTTTGATCCTCCTCTAGCAGGTATAATGGCTAAAATTTTTGTCATCAATAAGTAATTTGTTTTTGTATTTTTATTGATGATACATTTTTTAAAACGCTAATAATTTTTTGACTAGCGGTTCCATCTCCGTACAACTTACCTTCTTTATATTTACCATTTTTTATTTGAAATTTAATTGCATTTATTATCTTTTTTTTTTCAAAAGGAACATTTATGACATTACATCCTCTTTCTCTAGAATTTTGTCTTGAGCCTATATTAACGCATGGAACACCTAAATAATTACCTTCTCTGATTCCACTAGACGAATTACCAACTATACATAAACATTTATCTAGGAGATTTATGTAAAGATCTGTGGGAAGGTTTTTATAAAAATGAGCTTTCTTCAGTAATTTATTTTCTCGATAAACTCGGAATAGTTTTGCTATTTTCGATGAACCCGCGTCAGCATTGGGCCAAAGAATAATTGTTGGAATATCTAAAGTATTTACACAATCTAAAATTTGACGAGTCTGAACATCAATTTTTTCAAATTCAGTTGTTACTGGATGATAACTCAAAATGATAAATGGCTTATTTATATCAAACTTAATTCCAACACCTTGAGAAAGAATGTTTTTGTTATAAATTCTTTTTTTTGATAATACTTCCTTTACATAATCAATTCTTGGACATCCAACATAAAAAATATTATCTTTATTTTCACCTAATTTTCGAATTCTCTCAGCAGCCTCTTTAGTGGCAGGAAAGTGTATATGAGAAAATTTTGTAATTGCATGTCTAATTGATTCATCAATTGTGCCAGTAACTTCCCCTCCCATTGTGTGTGCAATTGGAATATTCATATATGATGCGGCAAGGACAACGGCCATTACTTCAAATCTGTCACCAACAGCAAAAACTAAATCAGGTTTTAGTCTTGAAAAAACGGATGATAACTCAATAAGACATAAACCCGTTGATTTTGCCATTGTTAAGGGAGTTTCTCCTTCGATTAAATTAAAAATTTTTTCGTCTATTGAAAACCCGTCATTCTGAATGAGGTTAGAGACGTCACCATATCTTTGTAGCACTGATGAGGTTGAAAGGACAAGTTGGAATGAAAACTTTCTATCGGACTTTACTGCAGTCATAACAGATTTTATTGAACTATAATTAGCTCTTGAGCCAATTACAAAGCAAATTTTTTTCAGCATAAATCCTTTTTTATTAATTTATGATCTTTATGGATACTATTTTTTAATTTTTTTCCAATTATTTTTTTGTAATGCATAGCAGATATACCATCGCCAGGTTTTTTAAATGACATATCTTCGTCTCTAATAACTTCATTTTTTTTCATACCCTTATTTATTACAATACTTTTTTCAAATACTCTTTTCATATCTCTATATTTTTTTAGATTATTTTTATCAACAGGATTCTTATTCATTTTCCATATTGATTTAATACCCTTAACATAATTTTTAAATTCCAATAATTCCATTGCAAAAGGTGCATCAGACCCATACATTTTTCGGGAAAATGTAATATGCTTTTCTATTACTGATGCACCTAAAGCAGCAGCAGCAAATCCTGCTTCACATCCTAAAAAATGATCAGAAAAACCAACAGGGATTTTATATTTGTTTTTCATTTCTAGTAAAATGTTTAATCCAACGCTTTCCTCTGGGCATGGGTAAATTGATGAACATTGCATTATTACGGTTTTTTTTTTGTCTAAAATTTTTAATGCTTGATCAATTTCATTCCAAGAACTCATTCCGGTTGAAAGAAAAACTTTTTTTCCCGTTTTTTTGATAAGCTCAAGCATTTTATGATTAGTTACCTCCCCAGATGCAATTTTGAAATAATTAACATTAACTTTTTTTAAAATTTCAACAGCTTTTTCTGAGAATGGTGAAACCATAAATTCCATTCCATATTTTTCTGTCATTTTTTTTAAAACAACAAGTTGTTCTAATGAAAAGTTTGTTCTTTTAAAATATTCATACCTATTTTCATCTTTAAAATATTTAGGTCCAGGTGCATTACTCAGCATTTCAAATTCGGGCAAGTGAAGTTGAAACTTTACTATATCTACACCACAATTAAATGATTCTACAATAAGTTTTTTAGCATTTCCAAAAGAACCGTCATGGGAGGATCCAATTTCTGCTATTATTTTGTTCATATCTTACTTTTTTCTATCTCAAATTAAGGTTTATTAAAAATTGTTAAATTATCATATTTTTAATTTATTTAGGAGTATCATTGCAAATTAAATAAATTTCAAAAAAAATTTTTTATATGAAAAGGCAGAAAAAAAATATGAAAAGAACCCAAATAACTCTGACCGAAAATAAAAAAACCAAAAATTAGAAATACAAAAAACTTGTCTAATTTTATGACCAAGATAACTTAAATGAACATTTTTTGTTATCAAAATTTATTTCTACAATAATTTGTAAAATAAAGAAAATTTAAAAAGAAATTTTTATAAATAAAATCTTTAAATTTTGAGGATAGGATTTTTGCAATTTTTTTACATCATTATAATTATTTTAGTAAAACTAGATATTTAGAATTTTTTTTAAACTATATAAATAGTTTAAAACTTTTGCAGGAATCTTTTTCCACTCGTTAGCTAAAAATCTTGAAATAGAAGGAACAGTTGCTAATTCTTCAATTCTAGAAGTAATTTTTCTAGAAAAATAATTACTATCCTTAATAAAGTTTATGCCTGATGAATTAAATCCTAGTGCAAGGCATATTAAACCAAGTCTCAAATATTCTTCTTTTGAAAATTTGTGTAAGTCTGGATCAACAATATAGTATGCATCTCCGGCATATTGAAATCTTTTATCATATTCTGAATTGATTTTTGTTTTTTTCCACGAGTAACCAAGATGATTATTTTCTACATAAATAAGTCTATAACCAAATTTATTTAAAAAAACTTGCTGATGTCCCAACAAACTATGATCTTTATAGTAAGGAGTATGAATAAATTCTGATTTTATAAGTAAAATTCTCTTCTTTTTTAAAAGCTTTGATGTCCCTTTTAAAATTGATAATTCTGAACCCTCAGTATCTAGTTTAAGAAAATCAATATATTCATTTTTTTTCCAAATATTATCTAACTTATCACACTTTACTGTCTTTTCTTCTGAGATTTGGAACACTTTATCATAAAAATTTTTTTCATCGTTATTAGATATTGAAAGATTAGAGACTATTTTTTTATTTGCAGGACCCATCAATGTAACAGCGCCTTCACCCTTTGTAATAAAAATTTTTTTTTTACATTTTTTTTCATAGATTGCAGTGTCGAATATACTTCTTTTTTTAAAATTAAATTCTTTAATACCTATCATCAGGGCGTCTGTTTTATTATCTTTTAATTTTATAAATTCATCTGGATTTGGTTCGAAACCAAATATTGTTGTTTGTTCAGCGTATTGTTTAGGTAAAATAAAACTTCCATTTCTGGCTCCAATATCAAAAAAATTAAAATTCTGATTTGTTAATTTTGAAAACAATAATGAAAAAATTGTATCATAATTCCCTATTTTTTTATCTAAAATAACTAAACGATTGTGAATGTTTTGCATTTTTTAAAATTGACTTATTTTATTCGAGTATATTTTTAAAAAGAGATGTTATTATTTTTTTTTCATAACTTAATATAAATTTCAAATTTTTTTGGTCTTTATTACTTAAATTTAATACATCAACTGAAGCAAGATTATCGCATAATTTTAATAGCGAAGACAAATACTGAAAATTTTTTTTTTTTTCCCAAGCAAAAATTAATAAATCTGCAAAAAAAATATACAACTGAATTTCCGCTAGTCCAGTTCTCTTTATTGCCTTAAATTCTTTATCATACTTTTTAAATAATCTTCCATGAACCTCAAATTTTTTTACAAAATAATTTAACACTCTAAAATTGCTTTTTGATTTAATTATTTTAAAAAAAAATAATAAATCAATTTTATCATTGATATTTATATTCCAATCAACTTTTTCTGGTTTACTTTCAATTTTTTTTATGAAGTTTTCTCTATTTCTTTTCCATTGATAAAATAACTGGTCGGAATACTGTGAATATTCATAATTTATTTTTTCAACAAAAAAATCTCTAGATTTATATTTGTAATTGTCCATTTTTTTTAAGATATTTAATAATTATATTTAGTGCTTCAAACGGATCATCTAGAAACTTTTCTGAAATAATAATATCAGGATTTTCCGGTCTATTGAATGGGATGTCAATACCAACAATATTCTTTTGTAATTTATAAACATTCTGCTTTCTTTTTATTGCAAGTTCTAGGGGAATATCTAAAAAAATTTCAGTATAATCTTTTTTAAAAGTTTTTTTATTTTTTTTTAGCCATTTTGGAAAGTTTGATAATACAGAGACAATGATATGACAATTTTGCTTATGTAAAAGTTTTACGAGTTTAAAAATTCTTTCGGCATTTTTTTCTCTAGATTCTATTGCATATCCTAAGTTATCAGACCAAACATTTCGCAATTCGTCTCCATCAAGGAGTACAACCTTATTTTTTTTATCTAGCAGGTATTTTAGTTTCTTTGCAATAGTTGTTTTTCCACTACCAGAAATTCCTAGAAACCATATTATCATTCTATGTTTTTTTGTTTAGTTGCTAACAATCTTAAAATAGGGTGAATTACAAAGTATTCAAAGTCATCTTTTCTATTATTTTTTTTTTTTTGAAAATTCTCTAAATATTTTATACCTTTAGCTATAGTAAATGCCCTGTAAAATGGATCAAAAATAAAATCTATATTTATATTTTGTTTTATATCAACCTCTTGTTCATAAAATACTTTACCATTATCAATTTTTTGATCTAATATTATACACGTAAAGTATATTTTTTTTTTATTCAATATACTGTAATAAATAGTGGTACTTCCTCTATAGTTTGGTAATTTTCCAGGATGGCAATGTAAGATCCTTTTTTTATCAGATAATAATTCAGTAGGTAGGATTTGCCCAGGTAACCCAGAATATATAAAATAATCAGTATTCGATTTATTAATCAAATTTTTAAATTTTTTTGAAAAATCTTTATCTGTATTTATAACACTTAAATTCTTCTCATTTTTTATTTGCTCAAAAACATTCTTATTTATATTTTTAAATTTATTGATAATTATTTTTTTATTAATTTCAAACTTTTGTTTGTTTGAACTTTTAAAATATATAAATTTTTCAAATTTTAAACCTAATCCTCTAAATACATTTAAGTAAATACTTGATCTAATAGTTGGAGATAAAATAATACCTAAGTTTGAAGATCTTGACAGAACATCAATCTTTTCTCTCTTTAATTTATTTAATTCCTTTTGAATATTCATCTAGTTTATATAATTCAACTAATGTTTTAAAGTCTCGCGATTTATTGTAAAGTTTGGAAAAACTTCCAGATGACGATATATTTCCATCTTTGAAAAGAAAAATTTCGTCACATTTTTTTAACGTATTTATTTTATGTGTAATCATAATTATAGTTTTATTTTTTTTTTCTTTTTCAATTAAATTTAGAATATTTCTTTCATTTTTCCCATCTAGTGATGAAGTTGGCTCATCCAAAACTAATATTTTTTTTTTATGAGAAATAGCTCTCAAGAAAGAAACAATTTGAGATTGTCCTCCAGACAGTTTAACCCCTCCCTCACCAAGTTTTTTTTCTTTAAAATCTTTTAATAGATCATTTTTTGTAAAGTTAACAGGATTTTTCCCAAGAGTAATATTTTCTTCTAATGATGTATTTAATAAAAAAGGTTCTTGAGGAACAAATGATGATAATGATTTTAAATCTGTTTGATTTGTTATTAATTTACCATCAACCAATATTTGACCTTTATTAATTTCTAATAAGCCAAGAAGAATATTTATAAAAGTTGTTTTTCCAGAGCCAGAATGACCTGTAAAACCAATAAATTTATTTTTTCTTATTTTTATTGATAGATTTTTGATAACAAAATCATTCACATATTTAAACTTTATGTCCTTAAATTCGATATATTTATTGAGATTTATATTTACTTCTTGTTTTATCTTTACAGATTTTTTTATTTGAAGATCACTTGAAATAATTCTTTTTAAACTCTCTTCCATAAGATTAAAGTAGTTTAGATTTACCATTATTTTTGAAAGATGCGGACTTACTCTAATTGCAGTAGTGCCAAAAAGAATAAGTTCTGGGATTAAAGTTTGATAGTTTTGAGAATCATAAATTATTATTACGCCAGTACAGATAAAAATTATTATAAGTAACTCTAGAGAAACTTTTGGAATTTCGGATACGAGTCCGATATTTTTTGATATTTTATTTCTTGTAGAAATAGTTTGTTCAATTTCTGTAAAAAATTTTTTTTTCAAATCAAAAATAATTATCGATTTTATCCCGTCTACAAATTCATTTAATCTTTTGTAAAGAGTTTCATTAGACTTTACCATTATGTCACCTTGCTTTTTTAAGAAGTCGGAAATACAAAAGAAATATAGAGAACAAAATAAGATACTTGCAATTATAATAAGTATACTAATTGTAGGAGATACAGTGAATAAAAAACCCAAAAGAATAAATATAGTAATTAAACTAATAGTAATATCCAACCCCCCACCTATAAAATGCTGAATAATTGAATTAGGAATTACACCTATATTATTTATAACTCTCGATTTTGTATGTTTCAAAAAAAAACTAAAATTTTTATTTAAATAATTATGTAAAATGTTGCACCCAAATTTAGTTTGCATCTTCTTTGTAAAATTATAAAAAAAACCCCTAAAAGAAATATAAAAAACGGACTTAAAAATAAAAATAATTAAAATTATCAATAACAAATATTTTTCCATTGGCATTCCCCAGTTCATTTTCTGAATAATTAAAAAATATTTATTTTCAATAACCTCATTAGTATCAAGCAAAAATGAAAAGAAAATATAAACCAATCCAATTGTAGCAATTTCAATAAAGGCTGATAATAATCCGATGAATGTAATTAAAACAAAAGTTATTTTTTCATAATTTGTTAAATAGTTATTTAATAACTTTATTTTAAATAAGAGCGTCATTTTTTCTTTTGTGCTAAAATATGAATTGAATCTGCTAAACTGTTTTTGTCTAATATTTTTTGAAAAGAATTAACTATAGTTTTAAGATTAGTATCAAAAAATTTATATAACTCATCTGTGTAATTATCTTCAATATTATCCATCATTATTCTATACATATCATTTGCATCTTGACCGAAAGACCATTGAGCAAAAATATTTAGATTCGATTTTTTTAAAAAATACTGTAGGGATTTATTTGTAAACATCTGTTGATGTATTAGACCATCAAAGTTTCTTGCAAAATCATCTTTAAAGATAGTTTCAAGGATTGAAGAAAAACCAAGCATTGGGACGGAAAAAAAAAATATTGTTCCAGGTTTTTTTTCGTTTATAGCTTTAATTAAGTCATAAATTCTAAAAAAATGTTCAAAAACAAAAATTGCTACATAGATATCATAAGATGTATTCGAAATTAATTCATCAATTGGTAATTTTGATAAATTGATACGTGACTGATCTTTTAATTTTTTTTTTGCGTCTAAAAATAAATTTTCATTGAATTCATATCCTTGTAATTTTTTAAATTTTTTTTCTAATAAAGAAAGAAGCAAACCATTGCCGGATCCAATTTCACAAATTGATAAATTGTCAAATTTAATTTTTCTTTGCTTTAAAACTTGCAAAAACCAATCTAATTTAGGCTTATAAATATCTTTTAGCTTTGATAAATTTTGATTAGGATCCAAAGAATAAATTTTGTCATAGTCTATAATTTTTTTTAAACTTTGCACTATTTCTTTTGAGTAAATAAACTCTGATTGAACGTGTGTGCAATTGTTACATGAAAAAAACCTAAGACTTTGATGAAAAAATTTATCTTTTTTTTCTAACTTCTTTTTACATAAAATACAAAATTTTCTTTTGTTGCAATTTTTCCCTATTTTTACTTTCAAATTACTAATTTTTTTTAGAAATTGTTTTTTTTTCATTCCATTAAAAAGAAAATTTTTGTTAGAAAATTTCCTTAACATAAAACTAGGAATTTCTTTGGAAAATTTTTTATCCATAAATTAAATTTGTTTAAGAATAATTTTTGCTATTTCTAACTTATATTGACTATTTATAAAAAAAGATTCTGGAGTTGAAATCTCAAAATGTGTTAATTGCGGGCCAACAATTAGACTTTTTTCTAACAAACTATTCTTAAATGCTATGCATGAATTGGTATTTTTATAGACCTTCTCTTTATCTAGAAAGCCATCTTGTGACAACAAAATTTTCTCAAGCCCAAATTTCCCTTTTTTATAAAACTCTGTATCTCTTTCAATTTCGACAGCAATTGACGTATCCATAGAGTGTATTTCCAAAGAAAATGCGGATTCTTCAAGTGATTGATAAGTGAAGAAAGGTGATTGTATATATTTAATTATAGTAAGATCATTTAAAGAGCTTTTAATTTTTTCGTTTACAAGTTTACACGTTTCAACAAGGCTCTCCCCTGGATACGTTAGCTTGGTATCTCTAAAAATATGTCTAACCTTTCTTTTATCTAAGTTATTTACGAATTTTTCAACTTTTTCTGAATCAGAAACAACAATCACCTTATTGATGATTTTACTTGAAAGACATGTATTAATTGAAATTTCTAAAAGGTTTTTTTCACCAATTTTTATTTGCCACAAATCATTCATAAAATCAAAGTATTTTCTAACTGGAATAATTATGTTAATTTTTTTGTTTTCTTTTTTTATTTTTATTAGAGCATTGTCCTTTTTGATTTTATGCCTTGCTACTCTTATTCTATCGCTTAGTCCATCATTACCTGTTAGGTTCTTATTATGTCTTCTATAGTAAAAAAGAGGAAGATTAATATTTTCAATAAAATGTTTTGTTTTCATCTTTAACCATATATCTAAACCATCTTGTGCTTTAACATCTGTTCTGTACCCACCTACATTTTTTAAAAAATTTTTTCTAATCATTAAACATGCTCCATTGGGGGGATAGTCAAAAGCATTAAATTCTTTATGAAGCAATGAAGTTCTTTTAGTTCTAAATATTTTTCCCTCTTGATTAATTAAATGAAAATCAGAAAAAACCATTCCTAACCCTGGGTTTGAAACAAATTTATTATGAAAAATAAGCAGAATATTCGGATCAAAATAATCATCAGCATCAAGTCTAATAATATAATTTCCTCTAGAAATTTTTATAACTTCATTACAAATTTTCGCTAATCCATATCTATCGAAACTTTGAACTCTGACATTTTTAATAGATTTATATTTATGTATTATCTCCATAGAGGAATCACTTGAACCATCATCAATAATTATAAGCTCCCAATTTTTAAAAGTTTGCCGAAGGACACTATTTATTGCTTCTTCAAGATAATCTGAGTAGTTATAATTTGTTATAAAAACAGTTACTTCAATATTATTCATTATTAAAAACCATAAATGTACTCATCCATTAACGAATTGCTTAAGGACTTTCCTAAATTGTTACGATTAGGTTGGAATAATTTTACAATTTTATTCAGTTTAATTGCAAACATACACAATACTGAAGTAATACCCCAAATTTCTTCAGATGTTGCAAAAAAATATTCCAAACTATCAACAGTAACTTCAAAATTTTTTACATTATTTTCTTCTAAAAAACTTTTTAATTGAAATATTTCTTGTTTAGGATGAGGTCTAAAAATAATTTTATAATTTTTATAAGCATATTCTCTGAGTTTTAGGGCATATGAAATACTCTCTTTCCATGTATATCCAATATTTTTAGTTTCGGGGTCTAAAATAAAATAGATGGTTTTTTTTGTTTTTTCTTGAAATTTTTTTTTTACTTTTTTTTTAAAAATTTCAAAAAAAGGATTTCCAAAAACATATACTCTTTTTTTTAACGCTATTGAATTGGTGGAACATAGAACTATTTTTTTTGCAAATTTATCAGAAACAAAAATTTTTTTTGGATAAAAGTTTTGCTTTTCAAATTCATTCAAGATTGTGCTTATTTCATTCCAAGAGTCACAGAAAAAATAAGTATCATACTTTTTCAAAATTTTTATATTTTTTCTCATTTTTTTTATATCAGTTTGTTGGGTCAAAAAGATACAATCATTTTTTCTAAGGTCTATATTACTAAAAGAAATATCTTTGTTATTATTAATTTTGCTAGCCCATCCTTCAAAAATACAAAAAGTTTTACTTCCAAGCAATGGAATAACTGGTTTCAGAAAATTATATCCTCCAGGATCAGAAAAAAAGACAAAAAATCTAGTATAACTTTTCTCTAAATTTTTAATTTTTATTTTCCACTTCATAGGATTCAATCAATTTTAAAACTTTTTCAACTTCTATAATATTTTTTATATTTCCAATTTTCTTTTGTTTAAAAACATCTATAGAATAATCAATTAAATTATTTATATGAGATTTATGATTAATTTTTAAAACTTTTGGTTTAGAAAAAAAAATCTCTTTTTTTTCATTTTTTACATTACTTATGTAACATGTTTCATTACCACTGATTAAATATTTTTTTTTATCTGTGAAAATCTCAATTTCAAAATGTGTAAAATATCTATGGTCTAGAGAAACTAAAAATACTTGTGAACATTTTTCATATTTTAGGAAAACGGTTTGAGTATTATCATTCCTAGAAAAATCATTTTTTTTACATAAAGGATTAATATAAATCAGTTTTCCTAAAAAAAAATTAAATAAATCAATTGCATGATAGCCATTATTTCTCAAACCCTTGCCATACTTAATAGTGAAACTAATGATTTTTTGGTTTATTAAATCTTTTTTTATTCTATGGTAAAAATCAATAAATCTTCTGGAAAAATTAACTATTATTTTTTTTTGTTTTTTTTTTATTAACTTTAAAATCTCTTGGGACTTTTCAAATGATTCTGTGAGTGGTTTTTCCGCAACAATTAATGAGGGTGAAAGCTCAGAAATCTTCTTTAATACTGAAAAATGACTTTCAGTTGACGATACAACATATGCAATATCAATTTTTTTTTTTTCTAGAGGATTAAGATTTTTGAATATTGCATTTCCGGTTTTTAATAATACTGTTGTAGGGTTGGGTTCTATTAAAGCCAACAAATCTATTATTTTTTTTTTTTTTAAAAAATAGTAATAACTAAATTTACTTGTTTTTTCTAAGTTACCTCCAAAGCCAAATCTTCCACACCCAACTAGAATGGCAGTAATTTTTTTACTTTTCATTTGGTTTCTTTTGTTTAACGTTTATATTTTCAAAAAATATTTTTTTCTTTTTTTTATATAAATCAAGTATATCGATTGCTCTAAAGTATGGTTTTATATGTTTTAAACTTTCAAAAACATTACAAATCACAAAATAGTCATCTGGCTCATCAAGCGTTAATCTGATATTTTTATTAAAAAATAATTTATTTAATTTTATTTGTCTAACATCAAAAGTTTTTTTTTTCTTTATAAAAAATCCACCGTGACTTCTCATAATCTTATCTTTGCATATATAATCAATCTTTTTTAACGCTTTAAAAGAGAAACATCTAACATTTAGTCCAATTATAACAGAATCATCTAAAGACGTATCAACATAATCGCATTTATATCTTTTTATGCATTTTATTACTTTGTCGATTATTTCAGGGTCTATTAATGGATTATCACCGGTAAGTTGTACTATATAATCAGGGGGATTAGATTTTTGGGAATCAATGATTCTTTTTATAATATCGTTTTCGCTTCCCATAAAACAATTTATGTCATTATATTTACAATATTTGCTAATGATTTGGTTTTGCATTCTTGTTGAAGTAAGTACTTGAATTTCGTCAATTTCTGATGAGTAATTAAGTCTTTCAATTAATCTTCCTAACATTGGCATCCCACCCAATGGTAACATCACCTTACCTGGAAGTCTTGAAGACCCCATTCTAGCTTCAATGGTAGCAACAACCCTCATCTTTTACTTAAATTACCTTGTAATAACAAATCGTAAGATTTGTCAAGTATCTTTGGAGCATTAAATTTAATATAGTTTATGTTTCTATTAGATGTATTTGGAGTTTTGTGACCATTTCTTTTTCTTTTACTTTCATTTGTAAGTTTAATTTTTTTTCCATCAAAATAAATGAGATCTGACTTAAATTTTTTTAAATATTCATAGAATTTATTTTTGTTTAATAACAGCCATTTAAAAAAAAAATCGTCGTTAAGTTTTATTTTTTTTTCATAAAAATTAACTAGTTGAATTCCTTGTTCTCTAGAAATTCTTTTTAATCTAATTTCTCTACACACATGATCTGTAATTTTTGAGTAACCATTTTTAAAAAATTTTATTGTATCATGGAGTTTATTATAAATTTGACAATCAATATCATTAAAATAGTCATACGTATTGTTTACGCGATTAATATAATACTTATTTTTTTTATATAGAAGCCTGTGCTGATTAAATGAGTCCCAAAAATGATAATTATTCAAATAAACACCTCTAATACCTTTTTTTTGAATTTCATCATCTGATGGATAATAGAGCATTTTTATCTCGTCTTTGTACTTTCCTAATTCATAGCTTTTGAGGTCTTCTGGCTCTAAACCTAATAAGTCATGTTCTTTTCTATAACGTCTAGACATTTCTACGTTATCAAAATGCGAAAACATTCCGACTTGATCAATACCTTGATGACAGCCCCAAATAATAAGGGGAATGTTTTCTCTGCAAGCAACTTGAACTGGAAGAACTGTTGATCCACAAATATATGGCCAATAAATACTACCAATTTTTTTTAATGAAGTTTTTATTAAAAATTTATAGAAATCTTGGTTTATAGTATACATAAAAATATCTGTGCCATAAATTGATCTAATTAACTCGAGATTTTTAATACCTAGTTTAGAGTTAAAATGTCTATTAAAAACTACAAGCAAAGGGTTTAACTTATAAGTATTGACGACTAAATCTAAAATAAAAAAAGAGTCTTTTCCTCCTGAGATAGGTACAACACAATCATAAAAATTCTTTTTTTTATAATTCAATAAAAGTTTTGAGAATGCTTTTTTTTTTAAATTCCAATTTATCTTATATTTTTCCTTATGTACCCTACAACCACTACAGACTCCATTCTTATCAAATAACAAACCTAAGGGATGTGATGAAGGATATAGACATTCCTTGCAATAATATGTAATTTTATCTGTTTTAAGCATCAGTACTAATTCTTTTTAAAATTTGATTTATATCAATTTCATCAAGATCATTATAACTCTGCCAGGCTGGACTTTTTAACTTCCACTTTCCTTTGTTTTTGTTCCACATTTCTCCATAAAAAATTTCCTTTTTCTTATGAAACAAATCATATGATATATGAGACCAATCACAAAATCTTTGAATATATTTTTTTGCGCACCTCCCATCGAGTGCCTTTACTAATGCAGCTCCCTCCCTTCGTGTAATCCTTTTATCTCTGATATCATATGATACAAATTCTGTGGTATGACCAAAACCAAATTTTATATGTTTTAGCATTGAGTTAACAATAGTAAAGTCAGTATCAAGAGAATTATGTTTATATAAATTTCCAATATTTTTATAACTATCTTGATGAAATTTCATACCCTTTTGACGAGAAAAAATTGCATTTCTCCAACCAGACCAATTGAAAAAGTAACCCATAAAAATTGATCTACCTCCCCACTTTTTAATTTCCTTATCTGATGGAAACGTATATAGAGCTAAATCTTCCTTTTTTATTTCTCTGTCTTCCCAAATTTTAATACTAGCACCTGCTAATGTGTGATTATCTTTAATGCCTATTGCATCCCATCCAGCTCTATTCTTGTTTAAATCACCTGCCTCCAGTGCAGGGTTTTCGCCAAAAAAAACTAAAGGAATTTTGTATGAAATGGCGGCTCTCAAAGGAATTGTAAAAAGAGAAAATTCAGAAAATTTTGCAACGTTTCCAAATTTTAGAAATGATTTTTTTGCAAGCTTTTTAGCAACATTAGGATTTGGTTGGATAGAAATTAACGAGAAGTTATGTTTAATTAAATTTTCTAGGTTAAATTTTCCAAGTTCTGTTCCATCTGAACAGGTATAATTTACTAAAAGTGGATTTAATCCTAATTGTCTTAATTTAAAAGCCTGCCAATAACTATCTTTTCCCCCACTTACACCTAAAACACAATCATGACCACGAAAGCTATATTTTTTTGCCCAATTGATAATCTCTTTGAATTTTTTTTGCCTAGATTTCCAATCAATTTTTTTCTTTTTTTTATGCCAATTACAAGCCGAGCATACACCGAATTTATCGAAAACTATCCCAGGCCGTGAGCTTGGCATAAGACATTTACTACAGTGTTTCATATTTTTTTTAAAGTGATATCTGTAATTTTTTTGTAGTTTGCCAAAAGTTTTAGCTCATCTGGAGTCATACTACAATTGTGATCGGGACCATAAGACTTTTTATCAATTGTAAAATGTTTTTCTATTATTGAAGCACCTCTAGATAATGCTATCATTGATGCTTCCACGCCAACTGTATGGTCACTAAATCCATTATATTTTTTAAAATCAATTGTATTAAAATTAATTTTTTTAATTGCTGTTGGATAATCTGATATACAAAAAAGATAAAAAATCTTTTTACACGGTTGAAAGTTCGGTAATTTTTCTTTTTTCCAGAATCCTAACGAAACTATTACTGGCTTATTTTCATTAATAACATTTGAAATCAAATTTGTATCTTCAATTGATCTAGAGGCAATTTTAAATCTTTTTACATTAATCTTTTTCAACCAATTAAATCTTTCAAGATCAAAAACAGATGCCATAAACTCTATTTTTACTTTGTCACATGTTTCTTTAATTTCATATAATTGCTTGAGTGATAATTCACATTTACAATTATAATCAAACCATTTATTGTTTTTTCTTTTGAATAATTTTTTTGCATTAAAAAGTTGAAATTTGGCAACATCACCACCATTTTCTTTCGCGGCATAAATTAATTCCTTGGCTTTAGATATATACCCGTCGTGATTTTGTCCAATTTCTACTATAATTTCACTTTTCATAATTTATTTATTTCTAACCATTTATTTAATATTATTAAAGAGAAAATAGTGTGACCATTAAGTTTCTTTTGGTCATTAAGTAATTTTTTAATCTCATTAAAAAAATTCTTATTAAGTATATTCATTTTATTTAATCTTGAGCTTTTTGAAGCAAGTTCTTCAACAAGATGAAACCAATCTTTTTTTAACCATAAATCGATAGGAACATTAAATCCGTGCTTGGGTCTTTGAATAACTTCTTCTCCAACAAGGTTTTTAAAAGCTTTTTTTAAAAGGACTTTTAAGCTTGAATTTTTAATTAAATTTGAAAATTTTAAATTTGAGGAAAATGCTAAAATTTTTTTGGATACAAATGGAGCTCTTCCTTCAATTGATGAAGACATTGTGAATCTATCAAGTTTTGTCATCATTTCGTTAGTTAGATAAAAGTCTCTATCATTTTTAATAAAATCGATTTTTTTAACCTTTTTTAGGTTATTGAAATATCTTAACGAAGAAGAACATAACTCATAAAAGTCACTACTAAATATTTTTTGTTTATCTAAATCTGATGCATAATAATGATATGCCCAAGCTCTCTTGTTTGGAGGATAAATATTTATATCAGAAATTCTCTTTGATAATTGAATTGAAGTACTTTGCATAGACACATCAGAAAACTGATTATTTTTTCCACTGTTATCACTCAGATAATTATACCAAGAGTAACCTCCAAAAAGTTCATCTGCCCCATCACCGGATAGAAGAACTTTAACACCTCTGTTCTTGGCTTCCTTTGATATACTCATTATACCTAAACCAGAGGAAACTGCATAAGGTTGTCCAGAAAATCGCACAAAATCTTCAAGAAGATTTAAATAATTTTGGGAATTAGCTTTTACAGAAAAATGCTTAATTCCTTTTTTTTCTGAAAAACTTTTGGCTAAACTACTTTCATCTAAACTTGAATTGCTATATGGGTCAGATTTATTTTCGAAGCTTACAGAAAATGTTTCTAAATTTGTTATTGTTTCATTAGCTATTGCTGTAATAATTGAACTATCTAATCCACCACTTAAAAAACAACCCAACTTCACATCTGAAATTAGTCTTAGGTTTACTGAATCTTCGACAAGTTTCTTTGTAAAATCAACTAAATCATTTTTTTCTAAGTTTAAATTAATAGAGTTAGCATAATCTTTGTTGAGTATTTTTTCAGTTTTTACTTTTCCGTTTCTAAAAGTTATCATTGACCCAACTGGGACTGCTTTAACTTCTCTAAAAATTGTTGAAGGCTCTGGAATCCATAAAAAAGTTGGTAAATCAAATATTCCTTGATAATTCAAATTAAGAGTTAGGTTTTGAATTTTTCTGAAGCTACTTAGTTGGGAAGAAAATATGAAAGTATTATTTTTCGAGAAGTAGAAAAGAGGTTTTTCTCCAACTAAATCTCTGGCTATGATGATTTGTTTTTTTTGTTTATCCCATACAGAAATTGCATACATCCCGTCAATTAAAGAAAAACTTTTTTTGCCGTAACACTCAAAAAGATTAGCTAAAACTTCACCATCACAATTTGAATTAAATGAATAACCTTTTTTAAGCAGTTTATTCTTTAAATTTTTAAAATTATATATTTCGCCATTATAAAAAATAATAAAATTTCCATTATTACTTATAAATGGTTGTGACCCATTTTGAAGATCATTGATTGACAATCTAACCATACCAGCTAAATAGTTGCCGTCGGTAAAAATTTTCAAATCATCAGGTCCACGATGATTAAAATCTTTTAATATTTTCTCTAAAACATTTTTATAAGTTTGTTTTTGTGAAAAAATACCGGCAATACCGCACATTATTTATTAATTGTTTGGTTAAAAATATCTTTGATTTGCTTTGCCATTATTTTTATATCCCTTAGTTTGATATCCCAAGAAACAGGCTGAAACTGAATGATTTCATTATTATGAATTCTTTCCACAACTTCGCAAGTCAAGTTTTCGTAATAACTTCTGTAAAATTTCATTTTATCGTTACATCCAAAATCAAGGTTTTCGTTAAAAATGCTTAGTCTATAAATAGGTTTTACATAACCTTGAGTTATGAGGATTCCTTTTTTTTGAATTAATGAACAAAATTTGTGGAGGCTTTTTTTTGAAGAATTTTTTACTTTACAGCTCCACATAAAGTAAACATGTCGACAGTTTTTTCTAACTTTAGGAACAATCAAATTTTCAACATCTAATAACTCTTCGCTAAGATAAGAACCTATATCCTCTGTTCGTTTTGTAAGAAAATCTACCCTTTTCAATTGTTCATTAGCAATTGTTGCCGAAATCTCAGGTAATCGAAAATTAAATCCTAGTATATTAGAGTTATTTTTTAGATTTAACGAATCAACGACATTTTCACCGTGATTCCTGATAAGACTTAACCTTGAAGCTAATTCCTTATTAGATGTTATACAAACTCCGCCCTCACCACAGTGAATATGTTTATGTATATTCAAACTAAATACTCCAATATCTCCGACAGTTCCACACAACTTGTTGTTTTCATGAGCTAGGATTGACTGAGAATTATCCTCAATTAAATAAATCCCCTTCTTTTTACAAAAAACTTTCAACCTTTCAAGTTCAGCTGGATGTCCAAACTGGTTTACAACAATAATGGCTTTAGTTCTACTTGTTGTTTTTCTAATAACATCTTCATAGTCTATATTAAAAAAATCTTCTTCTATATCACAAAAGATTGGAACAGCTCCATAAAAAATAGGTGCTATTGCTGAAATCGACATTGAAAATGGTGAAACTATTACTTCATCACCACTTTTTAGATCGATTGCTCCCATTGAGGCAATTAGGCACGATGTTGCTGAATTCATTGATACACTGTATTCTGTGTTAAATTTTTTACTCCAATTCTCCTCAAATTTTCTTATTTGTTTTCCGCCAAAAAACTCTGGCCTATTACTCCCGTAAAAACCTGACAGGGGGCTATCAGATTTTAAAAATCTCTCCACCGCTAAAAGTTCTTTTGGGCTAATACTATTAAATTTTTTTATTTTTGAAAAAGTCATAGAAAATAAATTTTTTTAAAGTTTGATATAGGATATTTTTTTTTTAATTCATAAATATATATAAGAATTTTTATTCTTGATACAAAGAAAAATAAAGGGAAAGTAAAAAGGTAAAAAAGTTTGTCAATAAATCCTATATTTTCCGACTTTTTGATGAACCAAGAAATTCTTGGTATCTCGCCTAAAAAAGGAAAAATTAAAAAAATAAAGTCTATTTTTCTTGAATCATATAATTCGTAATTACTAATTTTTAACTCAGTATAGAAAAAATTTGTAAGAAATAATTTCTCAGTCCATGGCAACAAATATTTCCATCTTTCCGTAACATGTTTATTTGGTGATGAATAATCTTGACTCTGCTTTTTTAATTCATTGGATAAGATTTTACTTTTATTTGGATTGTAGTTAGAGTTATAGGCGCCGGTACCATTCCATTCCTTTCCCATCATTTTTATTTTATAATTGCTTGAATCCCAGTCTTGACAAAAATTAATATTTATTTTTTTACAGAATTTTTTTATTGTCTCTAAAAAATTTAAATTCAAATCCTCATTTTTAATAAAAATCCATTTGTCGTTAGAATTTTCATATTTTTTTAACAATGAATAGAAAGCAATATATTGGTAGAATATAAAAAAATTTGCTGGTGAATCAAAACTTTTATACTTTTTAAGTAAAAGATTAAAGAATTTTTGGAAGAAACTTGATATTTTATAATCATAGTTATTAATCATCTGTGAAATTAATTGATGTCTAGTAGAGGCAAATTGAGCTCGAGGATCTCTTTGAATACTAATAATATAAAAATCAATGAAATCTTTTTTAACTAAATCTAAAATACTAAGATCAAAAGAGTCAAAGAGTCTTTCTTCTCTTAGAGAAACAGAGTCAATACAAAGAATATAATTTACTTTTTCTGTATTCTTATTTATGCAAACTGCATAAAAAAAATAAAGCTGTTTTATGGCATCTGATCTTGCAATTGTCTTACTATTTCTATTCGCATATTCAATAAAATTTCTAAATTTTTTAGATGGAAAATCTATACTAGTATCTCCACCTATTTTTTTTATAAAAGACCTAGATGAATCATTTAAATCATTATAAATATATTTAAAATAAGAATTTTTTTCTAGATAATCATAGAATTTACTTATACTCACACTGGTTTTTTTTCCTAAAAATCTCGTCCAATTTGAATACACATAGTGAACTAAGGGACAAACAATGATGTTTTCGTGGTTATCGAACAAACATTGAAAAA
>CABZAL010000012.1 GCA_902523675.1 uncultured Alphaproteobacteria bacterium
GATACTGCAGCGGCTGCAGAATTTGTTTCAAATTCAGCTGAGCATAATGCTGCAATTGCATCTGATTTGGCTGCTAAAACGTATGGGTTAAAAATTATTAAGAAAAATTTAGAAGATGAGGTCAACAATATAACCAGATTTCTTGTATTTGCCCGGAAATCAATAAATATCGATATCAATCAAAGAGTTATCACTACATTGACATTTAAAACTAAAAATTTGCCGGCATCCTTGTATAAAGCATTAGGTGGATTTGCAACAAATGGCATAAATTTAGCTAGACTAGAAAATTTCTTTACTAATAAAAATTTTAATCAGTCTTCTTTTATAATTGATGTAGAGTGTCACCCAAAAAAAAAATCATTTTTATTAGCACTAGAAGAATTAAAATTTTATTCTTCTAATGTAAGGTTGTTAGGTTTTTATAAAGCATCTAGTTTTCGAACAAAAATAAATTAATTTTCAAGTAATTTAAATAATGTTAAATTATATTGGGAGTTGGACTCAGGCAGAAATTTCGTGAATCCAGTCAGGACTGAAAGGTAGCAGCTGCAACGTTTTTTTCTGGGTTGAGTTCAACTTCTATTATTAAAAAAAGTATATGTTAGATAAAGTTGATCAATACTTAGTCTTGGCAAGAAAATATAGACCAAAAAAACTATCAGATCTTGTGGGTCAAGACGAAATTAAGTTAATAATTGAGGGTGCAATTCGTCAAAACAGATTAGCCCATGCTTACTTATTTTCAGGAACCAGAGGTGTAGGAAAAACAACAATAGCAAGGATTATTTCTAAAATTGTAAATTGTCTAGAAATTTCAAAAAACAGAGAAATGGATCCTTGTGATAGTTGCGAAAATTGTACTTCAATAGACAAAGAGAATAATATAGATGTTATAGAATTAGATGCTGCAAGTAAAACTGGTGTAGATGATGTTAGAGAAATAATAGAAAACCTTTCTTACAAGCCAGTCTCAGCTTTAAAAAAAATCTACATAATTGATGAAGTTCATATGCTTTCTAAATCTGCGTTCAATGCTTTGCTAAAAACTCTTGAAGAGCCACCAAAAGATATACTCTTTTTGCTAGCTACAACTGAAACCCAAAAAATACCTCTTACAATTCTCTCAAGGTGCCAGCATTTCCAACTCAAAAGAATAGAACATGAAGACATGTTAAATCATATACTAAAAATTTGTAAAAATGAAAATATTGAAATAGATAAAGAATCATGTGAAATTGTTGCTAGATGCTCTGAAGGATCGGTACGTGATGCACTATCAATTTTAGATAACGTTATTAGTAGAGGAGTAAAAATTACTGTAGATGTAGTTAAAAAAGTCTTAGGTTTATCAAATTCAGATGATGTTTTAGAACTATTTAAATACATATGCGAGGGAGATGTAATCAAAGCATTAGAGAAAACAAATAGCTTGCACGTTAATGGAGTGTATTATGATCAACTAGCTAAAGAATTGAACAATATAATCTATTATATTTCTCGATTAAAAATAGAATATGATTCTTCGAATTTAGGCTTAAATGAATATGAGATTAAAAGTTATTTAAAATTTTCTGAAAAAATGGAAATGGATATAATTATTAGATTATGGGAATTAATGCAAAAGTACTTCGAAGAACTTTATAACTCATATGATCAAAGGAAGTCCTTTGAAATGATAGTTATCAGATTATGTTACGTTTCGTTGATCCCGACTCCGTTTGAAGTCATTAATGAAAAGAAAGAAATTAATGCCAAAGATTACAGCTCATCTTCAAAAAAAAATCAAACAAATGATAAATCTAATGAATCAAATATACTTCAAACTGAAAGTAAAACATTTAGCCAAAATCTGGTAACAGAACAAAAAATTGAAAACAATCTAGCAATTCAAACTAAAATTGAAAATAAAAACATAAAAAGTAATATACTAACTCAAAGATCCGAGATTAATTCTAATATCCCAACTTCGAATATTATAAATGAGGGATTAATAACAAAATTTGAAGGTATAATAGAGATTCTTGAGTTAAAGAAACAATTTTATATTTGTCACCAATTAATCAATAATTATCGAGTTGTTTCATTATATTTTCCTAAAAAGATTGACGAAAATGGAGTTTTAGAACTTCAAAATATTGATAGTACTAAAATAAATAATGACATATTGTGGAAAATTTCAAAATTTTTAGAGGACTTTACTAAGTCTAGATGGATAGTTACAATCGTTAATAAAGGAGGTATAGAATCTCTTCAAGAGATTTATGATAGGAGGAAAAAAAAAGAAATAGAAAAATTCTCTAAAATTAAAGAAATTAAAAAATTGCTTGAAATTATTCCAGGTTCTGAAATAGTTTCTATTAAGAATCTTAAAGATAAAAATTAAAAGAGGTATTACATGAACAACATTTCTCAAATTATGAAACAAGCAAAAGAAATGCAAGAGAGGATGAATGATCTTCAAAAAAAAATTGAGCAGGAAACAGTTGAAGGCTCTGCAGGTGGTGGGTTAGTAAAAGTCACTATTAATGGAAAACACAATGCAAAAAAAGTATTTATAGATCAATCACTACTAATTAAAGAAGAAAGTGATGTTCTAGAAGATTTAATAGTTGCAGCAATAAATGATGCTACAAAAAAAATTTCAGAAAAAATGAGTAACGAGTTGGGAAACCTATCTGGAGGGTTAAACTTACCACCAGGAATGAAGTTACCATTTTAAACACTTGGTCAATATGTCATCACTAGATGATTTAATAAGCCTTTTTTCGAAACTTCCTGGATTAGGTCCAAGATCTGCTAAAAGAGTTATACTTTTCTTATTAAAGAATAGACAATATTTTCTTAAAGATACAATTAATTTGCTCAACAAAGTAAATATTGAACTTGTTGATTGTGAGGTTTGCAGAAATATTGACACGAAAACACCTTGCCATATATGTCAAGACGAATTGAGAGTGAACGAAAGGATTTGTGTTGTTGAAGAAGTATCGGATCTTTGGGCAATTGAAAAATGTAATTTACATGATGGAAAATATCACGTGTTAGGAGGGGTGCTTTCTGCAATTGATGGAGTTGGCCCTGATGAATTAAATATTTCAAATTTAGTAAAAAAAGTAAATATGGGAGGAACCAAGGAAATTATTTTAGCAACAAATTCAACAGTAGAGGGACAACTTACTGCACAATATATTGCTGATGTTCTTAAAAACAACGATATTTTGATAACAAGACTAGCGCAAGGATTGCCAATGGGTAGCGAGTTAGATTTTATGGATAATGGTACGTTGCTAGAATCATTTAGATCAAGAAAAAAAATTTAAGATTTATTTGTTTAGATCAACTTTAAGTAGATTTTGATTTTTTTGATTAATTTTTTTAGTAGTAATTACTATATCATTTAAATCAGATTGCGCATTATTGAAATGGCTATCTAATTTTTTTACTCTGGTCTCTAATCTTTGCATTTCCTCTGAAAGTTGAAGTAATTGATTTTGAATAATATGAGCATTTTCTTTAATTTTTTGATCCCTTAAGACACTTTCAATTGAACTTAAGATTACCCAAAGGGTAGTAGGAGAAATTAGAAAAGTTTTTTTTGAAAAAAAAACTTCTGAAATTTCAGGAAAATATCTAAAAATTTCTAAATAAATTGATTCACTTGGAATGAAAATAAGAGCCATTTCTGATGTTTCCCCTGGAATAATATATTTGGTGCTTACATCTTCAATATGTCTTAAAATGTCTGATTTAAATACTTTTAAATTATTTATTTTTTCAGTTTTTGTTTTTGAATTCATAACTTTTTCATAACCTTCTTTTGGAAATTTTGCGTCAATACAAAGCTTGCCGAGTGGACCGGATGATTTTAAAATACAATCAACTCTAGTTTTATTTGATAATGTTTTTTGAAATTCGAAGTTAGAACTAGGTAACTGATCTTTTATTAGATTTTCTAATAATATTTCTCCAAATCGTCCTCTTTTAGAGGTGTTAGAAAGTATATTTTTAAGATTTAAAACATTTTCCGATAGTCCAGATATATTTTCTTGTGCTTTATCAATTATACCAATTTTTTCTCTAATAATATTCAGGTTATCTGAATGTTCGTTGCTTGATTTTTCAAACTTTAAATCTATTTTATTTATATTATTTTCTATTATATCAATAACATTTTTTTGCAAATTATCTTGCCTTTCTAATAGAATTTTTAGTCTTTCGCTATTCCCAGAACCTTTAAAAAAAATATATGTTGATAAAAGTATACTAACCGCGGAGATAATTATTAATATTTCAAAAATTTCAAACATTGAAAAATTTTAATTTTTATATAATTTTAAATTATGAGCGTTCTTAAAATAATCACAATACCTGACTCTAGATTAAAAAACAAATCTCTTGATGTAGATAAATATGATAAAGAGTTAAAACAAAAAATAAAAGATTTATATGACACACTATATTTTTCGGAAAATGGTATTGGTTTAGCTGCTCCACAAGTTGGAATTTTTGAGAGAATAGTCGTAATTGATTTAAAAGAAGATAGTAAATCTAAGCCTTTAACATTGATAAATCCAAAGATTATAAATAAATCAAATGAAAAATTTATTAATCAAGAGGGCTGCTTGTCTATTCCAGGTTATTATGCTGATGTTGAAAGGTCCATGGAAATAGAATATCAATGGTTTGATGAAAATGGTAACAAACAAACAGCTATTGCTCAGGGACTTCTGTCAATATGTATACAACATGAAGTAGATCATTTAAACGGAGTTTTGTTTATTGATTATTTGTCAGGTTTAAAAAAAAAAATGGCTCTAGATAAAGTACTCAAATTCAATAAAAAAAATAAAACTTCAAAAAATGATGACTAGTATTCAAAAAATAAGTATAGGTTTTTTTGGAACTCCAAAATTTTCTTTAGATTTTTTAAAAAATCTGCATCAAAATAGTTATAAAATTGAATATGTAGTTACTCAGCCTCCTAAGCCCTCAGGAAGAGGAAAGAAAGTAAATTTTTCACCGGTGCATGAGTGGGCAACAAAATTTAACTACACTGTTTTTTCCCCCAAAAATATAAATGACAAATGTTTTGTCGAGAATATAAAAAAAATTAAAGTAGATCTTTTTGTTGTAGTTGCATATGGACAAAAGATTTCAAGAGAGATATTGATGATTCCAAAACATATGTGTTTGAATGTTCATACCTCTTTACTTCCAAGATGGCGAGGTGCATCTCCTATACAAAGCTCAATAAAATATGGAGATAAGGAAACAGGCGTATCAATAATAAAAATGACAGAAAAATTGGATTCAGGTCCAATTTTAAACACCAAAAAAATTACTATCTGTAGTAATGATACCGCATCAAGCATAGAAAATAAAATGTCTTTGCATGGCAACGAAACTTTGAATCAGGCAATAAAAGATATTTGTTCCCAGAAATTTGAATTAACTCCACAAAATGAAGATTTTGCGACATATGCAAGAAAAATATCCAAAGAGGATGCAAAAATAAATTGGAAAAATTGTGCTAGTGATATTAATAGGTTCATAAGAGCTTACAATCCATTTCCAGGTGCATGGTCAAACGTTTTAAAGAAGAATTATAGAATAAAAATTTTTGAAACTGAGATTTTAGAAAATAATAAAACTTTTAAAAATTTAAAAGTTGGGGAATGCACTCAGTGTTTAAATGTAAAATGTAATGATAAATTCTTAAAAATCAAAAAACTTCAACCGGAGGGGAAAAAAATAATGACTAGAGAAGAATTTATAAATGGCTATGAGACTAGTAATCTTTTTCTAGGTTAAGGTTTTGAGAATCAAAATCACAATTGAATATGATGGAACTAATTATGTGGGGTGGCAAAAACAAATTAATGGAAAATCTATTCAAGAAGAAATAGAGAAATGTTTGAAACATCTTTTTAAAGAAGAAATAGATCTTTATGTAGCTGGAAGAACGGATTCTGGTGTTCACGCTATCGAACAAGTAGCTCATTTTGATACTAATTATTGCATCGATCCAAAAAAAATATATCTTGCACTTAATTCTTTACTTCACAAATCAAAAAATAAGATATCTATCTTAAATTCTGAAGAAGTAAGCTCAAGTTTTCATTCACGATTTTCAGCGAAAAAAAGAACATACCTTTACAAAATATTAAATAGAAAAACCTTCTCTCCTTTAGATTATAATAGATTTTATCAAATCCCTTTTTTTTTAGACGAGAATTTGATGATAAATTCTTCACGCTATTTAATAGGGAATCATGATTTTAATTCATTTAGGTCCAAAGATTGTCAAGCAAGAAATTCGGTAAGAACTATTGAAAACATAATTATTATAAGAAATGATGATAAAATAGAAATAGAGATTTCAGCTAAATCCTTTCTCCACAATCAAGTGAGAATAATTGTTGGTACCTTGTTAAATATTGGAAGAAAATTCTGGAATGAGCAGAAATTACTCGAAATTCTTCAAGCTAAAAATAGAAATTTTGCCGGTCCAACAGCTCCACCACTTGGACTTTATTTAAAAAAAATTGATTACTGAGGAATAAAAAATAGATTTAAAAACTTTTCATATATTTCGGATAATTTTTTTATATCAGAAATCTTAACGTTTTCATTTACCTTGTGCATTGTTTTTCCAACTAAACCAAATTCAATTACTGGACAAAATTTTGATATAAATCTTGCATCAGATGTGCCTCCACTTGTACTTAATTTAACTTTTCTATTTGAAATTTGTATTATTGCTTGAGAAAGAAGAGATGTCAGTTTTTCAGAAGAGTTATGGAATGCTTCACCGCTTACTTTAACAGAAAGTTTATAATTTCTTCCAACTGTATTTAGTCTTTTTCTTATTTCTGAAACTAATGTTTTGGAAGTAAATTTGTTATTAAATCTCACGTTAAATTTTATATTAACTTTACTGGGTATTAAATTTACTATCTCATTGTCTACATCAATTGATGTGATTTCTAAATTTGAAGGTTCAAAAATTTTGTTGCCATTGTCAAGAGGCTTTAACAGCTCATTACAATACAGAAGTGCAACTTTAATCGGATTTTTTGCTTTCTCTGGATAAGCTACATGACCCTGAATTCCAAAAACTTCTATTACTCCATTTAAGCTACCTCTTCTACCATTTTTAATTATCTCTCCAAGAAAATTTGGGTTTGTTGGCTCTCCAACAATGCAGAAATCTATTTTTTTTTTATTTTCACTTAACCAGTTTAAAACTTTTTTAGTGCCATATTTTGCCTCCCCCTCTTCATCACCAGTTATTAAATAACTTATCGTACCATTGAATTTTGGAAAACTATCAGTGTATTTTAATCCCGCACTTAAAAATGCAGCAATAGCACCTTTCATATCGGAAGTTCCCCTGCCAAAAATCTTCCCATTTATAATTTTAGGTTTGAATGGATCAGTTTTCCACTCAGACATGATTCCCGCTGGCACCACATCCGTGTGACCTGCAAAACAAAAATTTGGACCATTTCCTCCCTTAAATGAAGCATATAAATTATTTACCTTGTTATTTTTCCCAAATTTCAAAATTTTACATTTAAAGCCATTTGAAGTCAGAATTTTATATAAAAATTCTATCGCTCCATCATCTTTTGGTGTAATACTCTTAAATTCTATTAATTCAGAAGTTAGTTTTATTAAATCCACACTAGGACCTTAACAGTTCATTTATTGACGTTTTAGATCGAGTTTTTTCATCAACTCTTTTTACTATTACTGCACAATAAAGATTTGGTGAGGTATCATTACTACTACTACTACTTGGCAAAGAACCTGGGACAACAACAGAAAAAGCCGGGATTTTTCCATAGAAAATTTCACCTGTACTTCTGTCTATAATTTTTGTTGAAGCTCCAATATATACCCCCATGGATACTACACTGCCTTCTTCGACAATTACTCCTTCTGCAATTTCTGATCTAGCACCTATGAAACAATTGTCTTCAATAATTACAGGATTTGCTTGAAGCGGCTCAAGAACTCCTCCTATCCCAGCTCCCCCAGAGATATGAACATTTTTTCCTATCTGTGCGCAGGATCCAACTGTTGCCCAGGTATCTATCATGGTACCACTGTCGACGTATGCCCCTAAATTTACAAAACTTGGCATTAGAACAACACCAGAAGCTATGTAGGCTGAAAATCTTACTACACTACCTGGCACTGACCTGAAATTTTTTTTTGTCCATTCGTCTTCACTCCAGCCAGAGGTCTTGAGGTCAACTTTATCAAAATAACCGTATTGACCTTTTATTGAGTTAGAAATTCCACTTGAAAAAAGTACATTATCATTAATTTTAAATGACAATAATATTGCTTTTTTTATCCATTGATTAACAATCCAATTTTTTCCATTTTTTTCGCACACTCTAAGATTTCCATCATCTAGACCTTTTAAAACATTAAGAATATCATCTTTAATTTTTTTATTAGAAGAAAAATCTATTTTTTCTTTTTCAAGCCAATATTTTTCAATGTTTTTAATTAATTCTTTATCCATAATTCCTCTAATAATTGTTTAAGTTCTTACTAATAGTTTCAAGTGCAGTTTTTATGCATTTAAATCGAAAGTCAACAAATGATTTTAACTTTTTGTTCTTTAATTCTTCATCTATAAGGACTGTTGTTATCCCCAGGCTATTCGCATATTTTAAGTTTCTTTCTGTATCTTCAAAAAAAACTGATTCTTGAGGATTGATATTAAATTTTCTTAAAAAGTTATCGTATGTTTCTAGTTGGGGTTTAGGAACGAAATTAGCTTTTATGATATCAAAGATTCCATCTATAGAATCTTGAATTCCTAAGGCGTTAATAATTTTTCTTGCCCACTTTTCGTCACCATTAGTAAAAATTAATTTGTTGCCAGGAAGTTGTTTTATAAAATCTTTTAACTTTTTTGACTTTTTAATATTTTTGAGACTGACATTATGAACATATTCTAAAAATTCAAAAGGGTCTATACTGTGACTTTTTATTAAACCAAAAAGTGTTGTGCCATATTTTTTGTACAACTGTTTTTGAATTATGTATGCTTCGTCCCCTGAAACACGAATTTTTTTAGAAATAAATTCTGTCATTCTTATGTCAATTTTTTTAAAAATACCCGATGAGGCATCATATAGGGTGTTATCTAGGTCAAAAATCCAAAAGTTCTTATTTTTAAACTTCAAATTAAAATTTTTCACTGTGTTATTTTGTTATTAATGTTCCAACTCCATGTTCAGTGAATATTTCCAACAACAGTGCATGTGGAAGTTTACCATCTAATATAACAGCAGCTTTAACTCCCTTTTTTACCGCATGTATGCAAGTTTCAACCTTTGGAATCATACCTTCAGTAATAGTACCATTTCTAATCAACTTTTCAGCCTCTTTGATAGAAATTTGAGTCAATAGATTGCCTTTTTTATCAATTACTCCTCTAATATCACTTAACAATATTAGTCTTTCAGACTTAATTTCAGGTGCTATATGACCCGCCATTGTATCTGCATTTACATTATATGTTTCAAAATTTTCTCCATATCCAATTGGCGATATTATTGGTATAAAGTTTGAATCGATGCACCATTCTAAAAAATCTTTGTTAATTTTTTCTGGTTTACCAACAAAGCCTAAATCTTTGTTTTCTGATGATTTTTGTTTGATTTTTTTAAGTTTTGAAGTTTTGACCAAAAGTGCATCTTTCCCAGATAATCCAATTGCTCTGCCACCTTCTTTATTAATTTCCATTACAATTTCTTTATTAATTGATCCAGAAAGTACCATTTCAATTATAGGAATTGATTGGTTGTCTGTTATTCTTAATCCGTCGATTTTTGTGGTTTTTACTTTTAACTTTTCAAGCATTTCTTTGATTCTTGGTCCACCACCATGAACAATCAGAGGATTAATCCCAACTTGTTTTAACAATACGATATCTTTAGCAAAGCTAGCTGAAAGCCCCTTGTCTCCCATTGCCGCTCCGCCCAATTTAATTGTTATGTTTTTCATATTGTAATTCTGCATAAATGGAAGAGCTTTTGATAAAATAGAGGCTTGTTTAAACCATTCTGACTCTTTAGTTTTTGAAATTTTTGACAACTTTACTCCTTTCATGAAAGAATTTTAGTTATTTCTTGGTTAATTTCTTTTATACCTAAGTTTTTCCTAGAACTTGTTAAAAAAACTTTTTCACTAATTGATGTAAGTTTTTTTTTAAGGCAATTAATTTTATCCAAACATATAGTTAATTCCGCATCTTTTATTTTGTCTATCTTTGTTAGCACTAAATTATTCCTTATATTTAATGCATTTAAAATTTTCAGTGCTTCTTCATCAATTTTTTTAACTCCATGTCTTGAATCTATTAATAAAAAAATAGAACCAATATTTTTTCTTATTTCGAGATAATTAAGTATTAATTTATTCCAATTGTAAATATCTATTTTACTTCTTTTAGCATAACCATAACCTGGAAAATCAACAAGCCTAAAGGATTTGTCTTTTTCAAAGAAATTTATTGTGTACGTCCTTCCAGGTGTTTTAGATACATTAGCTAATTTGAAGTTTGTAATTGAATTAAGTAACGATGATTTACCAACATTAGATCTACCCCAAAAACAAAATTCAAAAAGTGAATTATCTGGAAGATTTTTAATTGATGAAACAGATTTAAGAAAAAAAATTTTTTTTCTTAAAATATTTATCATTAAATTTTCCCCGGTCCAGTTTCTTTTTGCTTTTTAAGAAGTATGGCTTGTTGAGAAATTGATAAAATATTGTTGATTGTCCAATATACAACCATGCCAGCAGGAAATGTTGCTAACAAAAATGTAAAAACAAATGGCAACATCATGAAAACTTTTGCTTGGATCGGATCAGGTGGAGGAGGATTAATTTTCTGCTGCAAGTACATTGTAAGCCCCATCAATATTGGCCATATACCAATCCCTAAAATGTTTGGTGGATCCCAAGGAATTAAACCAAATAAATTAAATAAGCTCGTTGGATCCGGAGCTGACAAATCTTGTATCCAACCAAAAAATTTTGCATGCCTCATCTCAATCGAGACAAACAAAACTTTGTAAAGTGCAAAGAAAATAGGAATCTGAATTAAAATAGGTAAACAGCCCGCAGCCGGATTTATTTTTTTTTCTTTATATAGGGCAAACATTTCCTGATTCATTCTTGTTCTGTCATCTTTATATCTATCTCTTATATTTTTTATTTCAGGCGTTAGTATTCTCATTGCATTCATAGATTTGAATGACTTATTTGCTAAAGGAAAAAGTATAATTCTGACAAAGATGGTCAGAAAGATTATTCCTACACCAAAATTACCAAAAAAATTTGAGAGATAGTAAAGTGCATAAAACAATGGTTTAGTTAAAAAGTAGAACCAGCCGAAATCAACAGAAAGATCAAATTTAGAGACTTTTAACTCTTCAATGTAAGAATCAATAAGCGGAACTTCTTTTGCACCAGCAAATATATATGAATCAACATTTTCAGATTCTTTGGGCTGAATTGTAATTACATCATTATTTATGTAGTCAACTTGAATTGAGTTTTTTTGTTTATTTATAAACCTAAATCTAGCTTTAAAAGTTTGATTAACTTCAGGGAAAATTGCTACTTGCCAATAATGATCTGTAATGCCAATCCATCCGTTTTGTGATGTTTCGGTAATTGTTCCATTTTCTTCAAGGTCATCATAAGAAACTTCTTTTAAAGTCTCATTAAACACTCCTAGTGGACCTTCGTGAAGAATGAAAAACTTGTTCTTTGGTCTATAATTTTTCCTTTGAATGTATGCGAAATTCGAGACTTGTATTTCTTTCTCACTGTTATTTTCTATTGAGTCTACAACTTTAAATATAAAGTTTTCATCAATTGAAATACTTCTTTTAAATTTGATTTTATCTTGATTTTGCCAGTATAGATTGATTTTTTCTCCAGAATTATAATGTTTTTTTTCTGATTTCCACAGAGTATCTTTATTTGGAAGATCTAATTTTCCAGTCGATGCCCATCCCATTCTTATTAAATATGGACTCTTTGAATCCTCCATTTTTAATAAATGAATTAACTCGCTGCTTTTATCGATATTTAATCGATAATTTTTTAAAATAACATCATCAAAAGTAGCTCCGTACAAGTTTATTGATCCTTTTACTCGGTTCATATTAAAGGTTATTCTGTCTTGTTTATAAGACTTTGATGTTTTTATTTTGGGAACTGACCCACTAATTTCTGGTTCAATTCTTTCTTGATTCGTTACTTCACTTAACTGCTCTGAGGGTACATTATTAACTTGACGCTGTGGGAAAAAAAAATCAAAAATTAGTAGTACTAAAATTGAAAAAACAACTGCGAGAATTAAATTTTTTTGGTTTTCCATATTATATTATTAATTAATAAAGAGTATTTAATTTTTTTAAAGAAGTTAATACATCATTCTCTAATTCCAAAAATCTAACTTTATTTTCATTTTTCTTGGGAATAAACTCTATGTCATACCCAGTGGGTAATTTATCAATGTGCTTTATAAATACAGCTTTGAAAAGTCTTTTTATGTGATTTCGTCTAACAGCATTTCCATGCTTTTTGCTTACAGTTATTCCTATTCTAGTTTGTTTATTAATCTTATTTATACAGTAATTGAGCAAGATATCTCTACCAAATATTTTTTTCTTTTCATTTCGAAGTAAAATAAAATCACTTCTTTTTTTTAAACTTTTTATTCGATTTTGCATTATGCAGAGAGTATTTTTCTACCTTTAGATCTCCGATTTGATAAAATTTTTCGACCAGCAATGGTAGACATTCTGGATCTAAAGCCATGTCTTCTTTTTCTTTTAATTTCACTTGGTTGGAATGGTCTTTTCATTTTATAACTCCAATTTAATTAATACAACAAACTTCAAGATATTTAAAGCATTAAAATTATTTAGCAAAAACATTACCATCTCTTCTTGAGTCTTCTATACCAAAAAGTAGATCATTTTTTTTTATTATAATACCTAGGCCGCTAGTAAGAGGCATCAGTAAAATTTTTTCTTTTGATCTTTTAATTACATCGAATTCTTTAGTTTTAAATTTATTTTTCTCAACATAAATCTTCTCTCCTTTTTTTAAGTAATTTCCAGAATTTACAGAATGAACTGGATCAATGTTGAGATATAAAATATCTACAATATTTTTAAAAACGTATGCGATTATTGCGGTACCTCCAGGAGAGCCAATTGAAAATAAAAAATTATAATTTTTATCAAAAATCAGAGTTGGGCTCATTGAACTTAATGGTCTTTTACCTCCCTCAGGTATATTCTTAAGAATTTTATTTTTTCTCTTTATTTCAAATGAAAAATCAGTCAATTGATTGTTTAGTAAAAAACCATCTACAAACAATCTAGACCCAAATCCATTTTCAATACTAGAGGTCATAGATATCACGTTACCTTCATTGTCATGTATCGAAAAGTGAGTGGTAGAATGAAATTTTTCAGGAAAATCTAATTTTTTGACGAAGTTTTCTTGGAATAAATCAAACTTTTTTAATAAATAATCTTTTTGAATTAATTTTTCTGTATTCACAAAATCAAATTCTGGATCACCCAAGAAAATAGCTCTTTCATTGTATACAAAGGCTAAAATATCTAAAATTTTTCTTTTATGACTAATAGTTGAATCAAAATTGTAATTTTCATAAATGATAAGAGCTTGAGACAATAAAATTCCTCCTGAAGAAGGTAATTTTGGACCACATAATATCTTATCTTTTAATTCTGTACATAAAGCATTACTATCTTTTGTGTCGTATGCAAGAAAATCGCTTTTTTCTAATAAACCAGGGTTAATATTTGCATTTTTTACAGCTTTAACCATATTATCTGCAATTTTACCATTATAAAATTCATTATAATCTTTTGATAATTCTCTCAAAGTTTTTTCATATTGAATATTTCTAATTTTTTGACTAGGATTTTCTATTATTTTTTTAAAAAAGCTGTTGTCTTGATTAATTTTCCAAAGATGCTTTTCTTTTTTTAAAGATTGAACAAGTCTTGGTGGTGGAATAAAACCTTCCGAAGCAAGTTTGATGGCAGGTTCAAAAAGTTGTTTCCATTCCAACTTTCCAAATTTATTGTGAATTTTATGTAATATTTTTATTGTACCAGGAACACCTACTGATTTCCCTCCGAGTGCAGCATCAAAAAACTTTTGTGGTTTATTATCTTTATCCAAAAAGTGATTTTCAAGTATTTTTTTTGGAGCTCTTTCTCTTCCATCAAAATTTGTAACTGTCTTATTTTTGTTATTAAAATATAATGCGAAACTGCCACCGCCTAAACCTGAGGATTGGGGTTCGACTAAACCTAAAATTAGTTGTAGAGTAACTGCCGCGTCAGCTGCATTTCCGCCAATTGACAATATTTCTTGCGCACCTTTAGTTGCATAATTATTAGCACTTACAACAGCTAGATTTTTACCAGATGATATTTTAATTTCTTTTGTAGCTTTAATAGAATTAAATTCTGGTTGAATTTTTTGATCATAGTTTTCTTTTGCTAACAAACCATTTGAAATTATTAAAGTAAAAAAAAATATATAAATTAAGGACTTTTTATGCATACCTGTTTATTTTAATAATTATTTGTATAAAAAACTAACCTTTTAATTTAATAAACTTTACATGATAAATCTATCTAATTTAAAAAGAAAAACTGTTGAAGATTTAGTTAAAAAAGAATCAATTGTTTGTTTAACTGCCTATACTCGAATGATAGCGGAAATTGTTGACGAATTTGTAGATGTAATTTTAGTTGGGGATTCTGTCGGAACAGTATTATATGGATTTGAAACAACTAGAGAAGTAAGTTTAGAAATAATGATAAGACATGCAAGAGCAGTTTGTAATGCCACTAAAAAATCATTAATTGTTGTTGATATGCCATTTGGAACTTACGAACAATCTAAAGAACAAGCATATAGAAATGCCAGTATACTTTTAGAAAAATCAAATGCATGTGCAATTAAGTTAGAAGGAGGTAAAGAAATTGAAAAAACTGTTACCTATCTTGTAAAGAAAAAGATAAATGTAATGGGACACGTGGGATTTCTTCCACAATCAATAAAAAAAATTAAACAAAAAAAAGTTTTTGGAAAGCTAAAAAGAGATAAAGATAAAATTTTTAAAGATATTGATTCATTAAAAAATGCCGGAGTTTTCTCGATTGTTATTGAAGCCACAGTTGCCAAGCTTGTTGAAGAAGTTTTAGGAAGCTATGATTTCCCTTTTATTGGAATAGGTGCTTCACAGAAATGTCGAGGACAAATTCTTGTTACTGAAGATTTAATAGGTTTAACGCAATTTGAAGCTAAATTTATAAAACAATTTTGCAACATTCGAAAAATGATTAGAAATGCAGTAAAACAATATAAAGTTGAAGTAGAAAGTAAAAAATTTCCTAACAAAGATTATTTATATTAATGACTCTTATAATTAGAAACGTTCAAAAATTAAAGCAGATTTTAAAGATAAACAATAAATCAATCAAATTTATCCCTACTCTTGGAAATTTACACGAAGGACATAAAAAGCTGATTTTTGAATCTCAAAAAATTTCAGGAATATCTATTGTTAGTATTTTTGTGAATCCTTTACAATTTGAAAATAAATTAGATTTTTTAAGTTATCCAAAGACACTTACAAGAGACTTAAGAATCATTAAAAATTTAAATGTAGAAATCTTATTTGTCCCTAATGTGTCATTTTCTGAAAATATTAAATTTAGGAATTTTGATCAATATGAAAAACTTATAAAAGTTTTGTGTGGTAAAAACCGACCTGGACATTTTGAAGGAGTCATTATGATATTAAGTAAATTTTTGGATATTATTAAACCAAATTATCTAATTCTAGGAGATAAAGACTTTCAGCAAACTTTAGTTATAAAAAAACTTGTTCAAAATATGATTTTAAAAACTAAAATTAAATTAATCAAAACGCATAGAATGCAATCTGGTCTAGCACTATCTTCAAGAAATTTATTATTAAGTAATACTGGTCGAGCTAATGCTGCAAATTTGTTTAAAATAATGAAAGATATTAAAAGTAGTATTAAAAACAAGGGGTTGCTGATAACTAAATTTATTAATTATAAGAACGTATTAATTAGTTCAGGATTTGAAAAAGTTAATTATCTAGAAATTAGAAATGAAAGTGATCTTTCAAATATAGATGCAAAACCCGCCGAAGCTAGATTGTTCGCTTCTGCTAATATAGAAAACATTAAGTTAATTGATAATTTATCTCTAGGACAAATTAGTATCCATAACAAATTTTACACTAGTTCCTGATATAAATATGAACTTCTTCTGCCTGAGCTGTTGAACTATTTGATGATGTAAGTGATAATCTTTCTGAAGGAACACCCATTTCAGTAATTTGTTTAAACACAGTTGCCGCTCTTTCTCTAGCTTTTGGTGCGAAACTAGCTCCACCAGTAGGACTTACAGCAACAATTTCAAATTTTGCTGAAGGTTTCTGTTCCAAAGTACTTGAGATTGTTTCAAATAAACCTGTTGAGTAATCTAATTCCGTATCATCAAATTTTAAGATTACAAGTGCATTGTCATAATTAATGGGTGCAGATTTAACTGCATCAACATTTGAAGTACCGTTGGTCTGAGAAGCAGGTGGAGACGTAATATTTTTTCCAAATTTACCAACTTCAATATCAACGGCTAAATTTTTCATATATTGTCTTTCATCATTTAGTATACTAATTTCTCTAGAAATTCTGCTGTCAAGTTCACCCATAAGTCTATCATACAAAACTTTTGTTCTTTCTACATCATCTCTTAATACCTTTAGTTGATTGTGATCTTCATCAATAGCTCCTGCAATAAAAAAGCTTGAACCAATTGCTTTTTTTAGATGTGAGATTAAAGCAAAATCAGCTGTAACACGATTGTTAACTATCTGAAGATTATTTACATTATTCTGAATATCTTCCAATGCTCTTTGAGCATCATTCCATTGACCAACTAGTATGGGGTTACCTGGTGTTGTCCCAATTTGAAGTCTAGACCTGATTGCGCTTGAAAGGCCTTGATATACTGTAGTTTGCTCATCGACCAAATCTTTAAATCTTAAGTAGTCATTATTATGAGAAGAAATAGCTGTTTGTATGCTAACAAGATCACCTCTAAATTGATTAATTTTTCCACCAACAAAGGTCCCAGTTGGACCAGTATCTGGTATATTTTGAGGCGGTGGTGCATATTGTGATGGAGGTATTTGAGGCTCAGCTACAACTTCGGGTTCTTCTACAATTTGAACTGTTTCATCAATTGATGGAGGAGTAACAACTTCTTCATCAGACAAAGACGGAAAAATAAAATCTGAGACATTTGAACAGGAATGTAAAAATATTGTTAATATAAGCAGTGAAAAAAAGTTTGATTTCATATCATAAATAAATATAAGGTTAGTATTGCAAATTTACTAACTCAAGATATAGCGCATTAGTAAAATAAAATAAACTAAAAAAAAATAATGAGATAAATAAATTTTTTAAATTAATCATCAAAAAAATAGTAATTCTACATTCTTGAGCAAAAAAACGCGCTCGTAGCTTAACTGGATAGAGTATCTGACTACGAATCAGAAGGTTGGGAGTTCGAGTCTCTCCGAGCGCGCCACATAAAGTTTTTTGCTTTTTTTAATAATTCTTTCGTACTACCTGTTGACATTATTATTGTATAAATTACTATATGTAGTATTCAACTACAGGAAAAAAATATGAATAAAGTTCAAACTGCAAAAATTTTGGATATAGAGTCCGATTCTAAAAATAATGTACTATTAAAAAAAAAAGAAAATACTAAAAATGATGTAAGACCTAATTATTCTAGAGATCATCTACTAACAGACTTTGGTAAAGCAACTCTGCTTGATAGATATCTACTTCCTGGAGAAAAATTCCAGGACATGTTTCTGAGAGTTGCTAAGCAGTATTCAGATGATTTTGAGCACTGTGAAAGAATTTATAATTATATATCCAAACTTTGGTTCATGCCTGCAACCCCGGTTCTCTCAAATGGTGGAGCAAAAAGAGGTCTGCCAATTTCGTGTTTTTTAAACTCTGTTCAAGACAGCTTAGATGGAATATTATCAAAATGGAGTGAAAATGTTTGGTTAGCTTCCAATGGAGGGGGAATTGGAACTTACTGGGGGTCAGTAAGGTCCATCGGGGAAGAAGTAAAAGGAAATGGCCAAACTTCTGGAATTATTCCTTTTGTTAGAGTTATGGATTCTTTAACATTAGCTATTTCACAAGGAGCATTAAGAAGAGGGTCAGCGGCTTGTTATATTGACGTTCATCATCCTGAGATAGAAGAGTTTCTAGAAATTAGAAAACCATCTGGAGATTTTAATCGAAAGAGTTTAAATTTGCATCATGGAATAAATATTACAGATGATTTTATGAATTGTGTAAAAGAAAACAAAGAATTTGGATTAAAAAGTCCAAAAAATCATGAAGTATTAAGAAAAGTTAATGCTAGAGAGTTATGGCAAAAAATTCTTGAGACAAGAATGGCAACTGGGGAACCTTACCTTGTTTTTGTTGATAGTGTTAATAAAAGTATGTCAAAACACCAAAAAGAAAATGGATTAAAAGTCACTACATCTAATTTATGCAGTGAAATAATGCTTCATACAGGAATAGATCATAAAGGAAAGGAGAGAACTGCCGTATGTTGCTTATCGTCATTAAATTTAGAAAAATGGGATGAATGGCATGATCAATCTGATTTTATTGAAGATGTGATGAGATTTTTAGACAATATTTTGCAGGATTTTATTACTAGGGCACCTGATTCCATGAAAAACGCAGTTTATTCTGCAATGAGAGAGAGATCTGTAGGTCTAGGTGCTATGGGATTTCATTCTTTCCTTCAAAAGAAAAATATTCCTTTTGAAAGTCCACTTTCAAAAAGCTGGAATATCAAGTTTTTTAAACACATCAGGAAAGAAGCTGATAAGGCTTCATTAACACTCGCCCTAGAAAAAGGAGCTTGTCCTGATGCAGAGGAAAGAGGTGTAAAAGCTAGATTTAGCCATAAACTTGCCATAGCTCCGACTGCTTCAATTAGTATAATTTGTGGAGGAACAAGTGCATGTATAGAGCCAATTCCAGCAAACGTGTACACTCATAAGACGTTATCAGGTTCTTTCACAGTAAAAAATAAATACTTAGAAGCACTACTAGAGAAAAAAAATATAAATAACGAAAAAACATGGCAGTCGATTTTAGAAAATGAGGGTTCTGTTTCTCATATTAAAGAACTTTCAAAAGATGAAAAAAGTATTTTTAAAACTGCTTTTGAAATTGATCAAAGGTGGATCGTTGAATTTGCAGCTGACAGAACGCCATTTATTTGCCAAGGGCAGTCTATCAATTTATTTTTATCCTCTGATATTGATAAATGGGATCTAATGATGTTGCATTGGAAAGCTTGGGAAACTGGTGTTAAAAGTTTATATTATTGTAGGTCTAAGTCTATTCAAAGAGCAAGTTATGCTGGTGTTGAAGCTGATAATACAAATCTATGGCCTAAAAAAGCGCTAAGTTCAGAAGAAAAAAATGACTATGACGAATGTTTGTCATGTCAATAACAACTAAATAATAAGGAAAAAAAATGGATGATATAAGTAAAATAAAAAAAGTAGGGCTTTTAACCCCTTCACATTCCTACAAACCCTTTAGGTATCCATGGGCTTTTGACTTTTGGAAAAGGCAGCAGCAAGTTCATTGGATGCCAGAAGAAGTTCCACTTGGAGAGGATTGTAAAGATTGGATTACAAAATTAAACGATAATGAACGAAATCTTCTCACTCAAATTTTTAGATTTTTTACTCAGTCTGATGTTGAAGTTAATGATAATTATATGGAAAATTATTCGCAAGTCTTTAAACCTACTGAGATAAAAATGATGATGGCTGCTTTTTCTAATATTGAAACCGTTCATATTGCTGCTTATGCACTTTTACTGGAAACAATTGGCATGCCAGATACGGAATTTTCAGCTTTTCTTGATTATAAGGAAATGGCAGATAAGCACGATTACATGCAAAATTTTAATGTTAATTCTGATAGTGAAGTAGCAAAAACACTTGCTATGTTTGGAGGATTTACAGAAGGACTTCAATTATTTGCAAGTTTTGCAATGTTATTAAACTTTCCAAGATTTAATAAAATGAGAGGTATGGGGCAAATTATAACTTGGTCTGTCAGAGATGAGTCATTGCATTGTGAGGGAATGATTAAACTATTCCATGAATTTACAAAAGAAACACAATGTTTAAACTCTAGCTTAAAAAAAGATATCTTAGAATGTTGTGAAACAGTAGTCTCCTTGGAAGACAATTTTATCGATTTAGCTTTTGAAATGGGTTCAGTTGAAGGAATGAAGCCTGAAGATATTAAAAAGTATATTAGGTATATCGCTGATTGGCGCTTAAAACAGCTCAAACTTAACCCTATTTATGGCATTAAAGAACATCCTCTTCCATGGTTAACTGAAATACTTAACGGAGTAGAACATGCAAACTTCTTTGAAGCTAGGGCAACAGAGTATTCAAAAGTTGCAACGAAAGGTTCTTGGGAGGGAAAAAAAGGTGTTTGGGAGCACTTCGATAAAAAAGTGAATTTAGGATAAAGCCTAATTGTCTTTTTCGATATATATTGATTGGGACGGGAATGCGAAAGCAGCGTTGTTACTTTCTACTATTTTTTTAATGTTTATTGCTAAATTTTCTTTCGCTACTAACCAATCATTGTAATCATTAGTTTTTATAAAGCATCTAACAAGAATGTCGATTGAGCTAGCTGAGAATTGGTCAATACGAACTATAGGTTTTGTGTTTTTAGAGTTCGAAAATAATGAATTAGAATTGATGAATTCTTGAATCTCATTTTTTACTTTCAATAATTGTTCCGTCGTACTTACATATTCCAATCCGATTATCCAGTTAATTCTTCTATGGGTTATCTCTGATATATTCGTAACTGCATTTTCTGCGAATTGAAAATTAGGTATAGTACATAAAGATTTATCGAATTTTCTGATTGAAGTTGATCTGAAGCTTATTTTTTCAACTACTCCCTCAATCACATTTTCAACTATTATAACATCTCCCACTTTAAACCTTTTTTCTACTAAAACTAAAATTCCAGAAATTAAATTCTTAAATAAATCTTGCGCTCCAAGTGCGACTGCAACACCAAAAAGTCCTAGTCCGGCAATTATAGGTCCTATTTTTATTCCCCAAAGTTCTAAAACAGCGGCAAAACCAAGCACAAAGATAAAAATCTTTGTTGCTCTTATCATCCAGTTTAATAAATCTTTAGATAAGTGAGTTTCAATTTTTTTAATAAGCCCAATTAAAGGCTCTATAATTTGATGAATAACCCAAAAGATTAAAATAGTAATGAATGATTTATTTAAATTTTCAAAAAATAGAGAAATATTTTTTTCAAATCCAGCAAAACTCCAAGCAAAGAAAAACCCTAAAACTATAGGAAGAAAATTTAATGGTCCTTTTAATGATGATTTTAATTTTTTTGTAAAATCCTTGTTAAATTTTGAAGTTAAAATTTCAATCTTTTTCATGAGAAATTTTGAAATATAATTTCTTGTAAGAAAAAAAAATAAAAAGATTATTAAAGATAATATAATCTTACTTATGCTAGTTCCTAAAATTTCTAGATTCCAATAATTATCAAATAAGTCAATCAAGTTAATCTCGCATGGTTTATAATATTAATTTAAAGAATATTTTTGAAATGTTCAAATTTTTCTTTCTTCTAAGCTTTCAATGTATTTTTTACTTTCATCGTAATTAAAGCCTTGCTTAAGAAGTTTCTCGATTTTCGGCAAATTATCTTCAGTACTTTTCATTTTCTTCTTACAATAATTTTCCATCAACACAAATTCAATATTCTCTCTTTTTTTTAATTGCATAATTTCTTTGTTTATTAGTTCATCTGAGAATTTATATTTTAATAAATAATATTTAATTTTTTTAAATGAAAAGCCTTTTTTGATAAAACTTTCAATTTTTGACTCAATAAAGAATTGTTCATTAATTATTCTTAAATTTAAAAACTTCTCAGTCAATTTGGGAATTTGATTTAAATATTCATAATATTCTTTTTGACTAATTTTTTTACTAAATAAATCTTTTTTAGCTTTTCTTTCTATTATTTCTTCAAATTTTTTTTTAGTTACGGTATATTTTGATAAATAATATATTGAATATTTTTCAAGATAATTATATATGTCTTCAGTCTCATTCATTTAGAATATTATTATATTAGATACATTAAAATGACAAAAAATAGGTTCAATATCAAGGATTATTCAGGTTTTAATTGGATTGGATTTTATACCTTATATACAAAAGAAACCAAAAGATTTCTTAATGTTGGCACCCAAACTTTAGTTGCACCAGCTGTAACAACTCTTTTATTTTATGGAATTTTCTCTATTGCTTTAGGAAGAGATAATTTAACTATAAACACAATAAGTTTTAATGAATTTCTTGCACCAGGACTTATTTGTATGGCGATTCTTCAAAATTCTTTTGCGAATACATCATCATCAATTTTAATTTCAAAAGTCCAAGGCAATATTGTGGATATTTTAATGCCACCATTATCGCATACAGAATTAACTTTAGCTTTTGTATTAGGAGGAATCACACGAGGTATTTTAGTTGGAATATTAGTAGGATTAACAATTTATTTTTTTGTACCAATAAAAATTCATAATTTATTTATCATTATCTTTTTTGCGTTCCTTTCTGCTTTTTTTTTATCATTACTAGGAGTATTTTGTGGTGTATGGTCACAAAAATTTGATCATATGGCAGCTATAACAAACTTTATAATTACACCTCTTACTTTTTTATCAGGTACTTTTTATTCAATTTCCAGACTTCCAGATTTTTGGCAAGGTCTAGCGATCTATAATCCATTTTTCTATATGATCGATGGATTTCGATATGGTTTTTTAGGAATTAAAGATGGTAATTTAAACGTTGGTATTTCTATCTTAGTAATTGGTAACCTTATTTCAATTTTTTGTTGTATGTTAATATTTAAGAAAGGTTACAGGCTAAAAAGTTAATGAATGAAAATGTACTAAATGTTTATAATTCTTTGGATATGTCATTTGATCATGGTGATGGTGTATACTTGTACACTGATGATGGAACCAGATATTTAGATTTTACTTCTGGCATTGGGGTAACTTGTCTAGGCCATAGTCACCCAGCTTTGGTTTCAGCTTTGAGAGAACAAGCAGGAAAACTTTGGCATTGTTCAAATTTATTTAAAATCAAAGAACAGGAAGTTGTTGCGAAAAAGATTACGGATCACTCTTTTGCTCATAGTGTATTTTTTTGTAACTCAGGAGCTGAGTCAGTTGAAGCAGGCATTAAAGCAATCAGAAGATATTATTTTTTAAAAGGCAGTAAAAGATTTAAAATAATATGTGTAAACAATGCATTTCACGGTAGAACTTTCGCAACGATATCTGCAGCTGGTCAAAAAAAATTATTAGAAGGATTTAAGCCACACTTAAAAGGTTTCGAACGTGTTGAATTTAACAATTTAGAAGCTATTGAAAAAAAAATCGACGATGAAACTGCTGGGATACTTGTAGAAACGGTACAAGGAGAAGGAGGTATTACTCCAGCAAAAAAAGATTATTTAAAAGGACTTAATGGTTTAGCCAAAAAAAACGATCTTTTATTATTTTTTGATGAAGTTCAATGTGGGGTGGGAAGAACAGGAAAATTTCTCGCGGTGGAATGGGTTCCATCATTAAAACCAAACATTGTTTCAATAGCTAAAGGTATAGGGGGTGGATTTCCATTGGGTGCTTTACTCTTAGATAAAAAAACTTCTGCGGCTATGACAAAAGGTTCACATGGCTCAACTTTTGGAGGAAACCCATTAGGAATGGCTGTAGCTGACGTCGTATTAAATCATGTTTTAAAGGATGATTTTTTAGACCATGTGAGAGAAATAGGCTACGAACTCAGACAAAACTTATTAAAAAACATTGTAAAAAAATTTCCCAAGCTTGTTAAAGGTGTTCGAGGAATTGGACTAATGATAGGCTTAGAAGCAGTTGTAGAGAATACATTAATTATTGACGCCTTAAGAAATCAAAGATTATTGACAGTTAGAGCAGGTTGCAATGTGGTGAGAATGTTACCACCATTAATATTAGAGATGAAACACGTTGAAGAGGCAATTCAAAAAATTGATAAGGCGCTTGGATCAATATGAAAAATAAATTAAGACATTTTTTAGATATCGATCTAATTAATACAGAGACAGTAAAAAATTTACTTACACTTGCTCACAATTTGAAAAAAACTAACAATGTCGATATTGATATGGAACAAAAAATATTAGCAATGATATTTGAGAAACCTTCAACAAGGACAAGGGTTTCTTTCGAAATTGGAATGAAGCAAATGAATGGCGAAGTAGTCATTTTAGACCAAAATGACACACAACTTGCTAGGGGTGAGTCCATTAAAGATACCATAAAAGTTTTGAGTAATTATGTTGACATTATAATGTACAGAGGGTCAAGCAACCAAAGGTTGAGTGAAATGGTTAAAAATTCAACGGTACCAATAATAAACGGACTTACTGATTTAAGTCATCCATGTCAAATAATGGCAGACCTTATGACACTTGAAGAAAAGTTTGATTCTTTAAATAAACTAAAAATTTGTTGGGTTGGCGACGGCAATAATGTTTGCAATTCATGGATTCATGCATGCAAGCATTTTAAGTTTAAACTGAATATTGCAACTCCAAAAAATTTCCAACCCAAAAAAAACGAACTTAAAAAAGTTACTAACTGTGAAAACAAAATTGAAATATTTAATAGTCCCATCGATGCAGTTAGCGGCGCAGATGTGATAATAACTGATACATGGTTTTCGATGGGTCTTGAAGATAAAAATAATTTAAGTGATTTTGAAGGATATCAAATCAATAAATCTCTAATGAACCATGCAAAGTCAAATGCAATTTTTTTACATTGTTTACCAGCACATAGAGGGCAAGAGGTTACGGATGAGGTTATTGATGGATCTAATTCATTAGTATGGGAAGAGGCTAAAAATAGACTATTTGTTCAAAAAGCAATTCTAATTTGGTGTTTACGAATGGAAAATAAAACTTGAAAAGAATTTTAGTAGCTGCAATTTTTTCATTGTTGTTTGTTAATAAAACTCCGTTATGTTCAGATATTAAATTACGTTTTAAAAAAATTGAAGTCGAATTCAAACCCATTCAAAAAAGTCATTATGAATATGCATCTAAGATTGTAAATTATCTTCATAAAAAAGTAATTAAAGAGGGAAACTTAAATAGATATTTAATGAAAATAACTATTAAAAAATATAATGTGATTGTGAGAAAAGAGAAAACTGAAAAAGATTTAATTGATATCTTTAAGAAAGAAAATAAGATCTACATCCACAAAGTTTTTTTGTTAGTTGAGGTTAATGACGAATCTGGAAATGAAATTGATTCAATACCTATTAAGACGCAGACAGAAGTAGAAGTTGATGAAAACTTAACATTCAGTCAACGTAAAACCATTAACAAAAATTTATATAATGAGTTAGAAGTAAAACTCACAAATGAATTAAAAAAAAAATTACTTACTAGATTAGGTGATTTTGTGATTCCAAACTAATTTCTCCAGAAGTTTGGTGATAATAATATTAGTATTGGATATAATTCTAGTCTTCCAATAAGCATAGCAAAAGATAAAAATATTTTGGAGAAATCACTTAACCCCTTATAATTACTACTTGGACCAATTAATTCACTTAACCCAGGCCCAACGTTTGCAAGAGCTGCAGCTGACCCTGATAAAGAAGTAATAATGTCTAATTCATCATAAGCCAAAATTAATGTTAAAAGACAAAATATGGCAATATACAAAAAAACAAATCCAGAAACAGAAGTCAAAATTTCATTGCTAATTGCTTTGGAATTGTAAGTTGGTATAAAAACTCCTCTGGGCTGAATAATTTTTTTAATGAGAGTAAAAGTATTATTAATCAAAATTTGTAGTCTAAATATTTTTAAACCGCAACTTGAAGACCCAGAACAACCACCAATTAACATAAAAAATAATAATATTAGAGTAGTGAAGCTTCCCCAAACACTGAAATCGTATGTACTAAAGCCACTACCAGTTGTTATGGAAACTACACTAAATGAAGCAATTCTGAAAGCTTGAAAAAAATTTACTTCGTAATAAGTTTGTAGCCAAATAGAAGTTATAAAAGTAAGAGATAAAACTACACAGAAAAAAAAATGAACTTGAGAATTTTTTAAAAGTTCAAAAATTTTTCCTTTTGAAAATTGAAATAAGAGCAAAAAAGGCAAAGCTGATATCAACATGAAAAATATAGTTACAACTTCAATATATACAGAATCAAAATAACCAATTGACATATCTTTTGTTGAGAATCCTCCTGTTGCAATAATTGTCATTGCGTGAGCTATTCCGTCAAAAAGATCCATACCTGCTGCAACCAAAAATATAAAGCAAAACAAAGTTAAAACTAAATAAACTAGACCTATTCCACTTGCAATTGTTACAGTACGGGGTAAAGCCTTGTCATCCTTGGAACTAAATTCGGTCTTAAATAGTTGCATTCCTCCTACTTTAAGCATAGGAAAAACAGCGATTGCAATAACGATTATTCCTATTCCTCCTAACCATTGTAACATAGCTCTCCAAATTAATATTGATTTTGGAGTATCATCGAGATTAGTTAGAATAGTTGCACCAGTAGTTGTCATTCCCGACATTGACTCAAAAAAAGAGTCAATAAAATTTAGATTTAAAGAACCCAAATAAAAAGGTAAAGCACCTATAAGAGTGAGTATTATCCAACAAATAAGCGTTAAAAAAAAAGCTGAACTAATACCAACATTCTTTTTTTTATTTTTAAAGACAAATGAAATGTTAAAACCAATAAAAAAGCAGAAAGATGAAATTGAAATAAAAATCAACCAATCAGTACCCTGATTCATTAAATCAACTACAAATGGTATAAGAAGATACAGTGAAAAAAAAATTAAAAGATTACCAACAACAAAAAGTGAGGATCTAAAATTATTCATTTCTAATTTAATCTATTTTTAATGTCTGGGATATCAAGTGAAAAAGCAGGGATTTTTACTTCAAAATCAAGACCTTCGTTATTTATCATAAAATAACTTCCATGCATTAAGCCAGAGCTAGTAGATAATGGTGTGCCACTCGTGTATTCGAAACTTTTTCCTGGCTCCAACGTGGGTTGTTCACCAACCACTCCTTCTCCTCTTACTTCTTTAGTGTTTCCAAACGCATCAATTATTTTCCAATGTCTTCTGAGTAACTTAACTGTTTTTTTGCCATTATTTTTTATTTTTACCTGATATGCCCATAAAAAAGAATTTTCTTCAGGTTCAGAATGTTCTTCTAAATAAAAAGATTTTACTTCAATTTTAATGTTATGAGTTGATTTATTTTTTTGTTCTTTCATCGTAATCCTTTCTCGATGTCATTAATTATATCTTCAGAACACTCTAAACCAACAGATAATCTTACAAGGTTTTGCGAAATTCCTAATTCGGTCTTTTCACTTTTGCTCAATCTACTATGTGTTGTGGTTGATGGGTGTGTTATAAGAGATTTGGTATCTCCTAAATTATTAGAAATATTTATCATTTCAAGCTTATTTAAAAATTTAAATGTTTGCATTTTACTTTGATTTTTTAGCTCAAAAGAAATTATTGAACCACCAGATAACATTTGTTTTTTTGCTAATCTATACTGAGGAAATTCTTTAGACCATGGATATAGAACTTTTTTAATTTTCTTATGACCTTGAAGAAATTTTACAACTTTTTGAGCATTCTCAACTTGTTGGTTGATTCTAAGTTCAAGAGTTTCCAAACTTTTCAAGAGTATCCATGCATTAAAAGGACTAATTGAAGGGCCAGTATTTCTAATAAAAGGTTTTATAATTTCATCGCAAAATTTTTTTTTACCCAATATGGCTCCCCCCAATACTCTACCCTGTCCATCAATATGTTTTGTGGCTGAGTACATAACAATATCTGCACCCAAAGCAATTGGTTTTTGTAAGATAGGAGTTGCAAAGACATTATCAACAATAACTTTTGCACCATTTTTATGAGCAATTTTACTTACTTTTTTTATATCAATTATTTCTAAACACGGATTTGAAGGAGTCTCAAAGAAAACTAGTTTTGTTTTCTTTTTTAATTCTTTTTTCCACGCATCAATATTTTTTCCATCAACTAAAATAACCTCGACACCATATTTTGGTAAAAGTTTTGTGATAATATATTGACAACTCCCAAAAAGAGCTCTGCTTGAAACTATTCTATCACCCGAGTTTAATTGCGACATAAATATTGCAAAAACTGCAGCCATACCAGTAGATGTTGCCCAACAGGATTCTGCACCTTCAATTTTTGCAAGTTTTCTTTGAAACATTTCTACTGTTGGATTCCCAAAACGCGAGTACATAAATTTTTTTTTCTTCTCTTTGAAACATAATTCAGCTTCTTCAGCACTTTTGTATATAAAACCTGATGTCAGGAAAAGCGACTCAGAGGTTTCATTGAAATTACTTCTAAGATTGCCATGTCTAATAAGGTGTGTGTTGTTAGATTTTTTTTTCACAATTTTGTATTTTTAAAAATTTATTTTATCTTTTATAAATATCATAATATCATTATTTTTAAATTTAATTTTAAATCTATATAGGTATTTATATTGTTAAAATTTTTTTTGGTATTTTTTTTATCTTTTTCCTTTTTTGAAATTACATTTTCACGTGAAATGTCAATTCAAAAACTAGAGGAAAGAAAGAAAGCTGATTTGGAAAGACAAAAAAAAAGAGAATCTAGAGGGTTAAAAAAATTTTCAAAAAAAATTGAATTTACAACTACTATCGTTTTTTTATCAAAAGAAAGAGAAATACCACCAGTATTATCAAATTTAGATCCTGTACTTTCTGACGAAGGATTTTATGGAATTGAATTAGCTATTGAGGATAATTTAACAACTGGAAGGTTCGTAGGGCATGATTATAATTCTAAAATGATCCAAGTTTCTTTGAAAGAAGATTTGCTAACAGAGTTCAACGAGCTAATTAATTCGGGTTTAAGATATTTTGTTGCTGATCTTAATGAAAAAGAACTTTTAGAGATTTCCAACTTATCTTTAAAGAAAAATAAGGATATTATTATTATGAATGTAAGATCAAAAGCAAATTCTTTAAGAGAAAAAAACTGTAAATCAAATTTATTTCACATACCACCTAGTAGAGCAATGTTGGCAGATGCGTTGACACAATATTTGGTTAAAAAAAAATGGAACAAATGGTTTCTTGTTACTGGAAATGAAGAAAATGATAAATTATTTTCTGATGCATTAAAATATTCAGCAAAAAAATTTAACATTAAAATTAAGGAAGAAAGAAAATGGGATTATGAGGCTGATCTTAGAAGAACAGCTCAAAAAGAAATTCCTTTGTTTACAAAAGGAATTAAGTACGATGTTTTGGTCGTTAGTGATGAAAAAGGAATTTTCGGTGAATATCTTCCTTACAGAACTTGGAACCCAAATATTGTAGTTGGGACTCAAGGATTAACTCCTAAATCTTGGCATAGAACCCATGAACAATGGGGCGCAGTACAGATGCAAAATAGGTTTAGACGATCAAGCGGAAGATGGATGACAGAAACTGATTATGCATCTTGGGTGGCTGTGAGATCTCTAGGTGAAGCAATTACAAGGTTAGGAAACAATAATGTAGAAGATGTGAAAAAATATTTAGTAAGTGGAAAGTTTGGTTTAGGTGCATACAAAGGTGTAAAAGTATCATTTAGGTCTTGGAATAATCAGTTAAGACAACCAATTCTTATTTCTGCTCCTAGGTCAATGGTCACAGTATCACCCCAAGAGGGGTATATTCACCCTTTCAGCGAACTTGATACTATTGGAGTAGACAAACCTGAATCTACTTGTAAATTTTAAAAAATAATATAAATATTAATTATGAAATTTTTATTAAAAATAAATCTCGTTTTAATTGCTTTTTGCTTTTCATTTTTTTCTAAAATCTCTCTCGCGAACAAAGCATTTATAACAAATGAAAAAGATAATACGGTTTCAGTGCTTGACGTAAAAAAAATGAAAGTTATCGACACAGTAAAAGTTGGTCAAAGACCACGGGGAATTATAATTTCAAACGATGGAAAATTAGTTTTAATATGTGCGTCAGACGACGATAGAGTCGAAGTCAGAGATGTAGAGACTATGAAATTAAAGTATATATTACCTTCTGGACCTGATCCTGAACTTATGGTTCTTTCACCAGACGATTCGGTCTTATATATAGCAAATGAAGACGATGCTATGGTAACAGTTGTTGATATGGCTGATAAGATGATTATTGATGATATTCCTGTAGGCGTTGAACCGGAGGGAATGGGACTTACAAAC
>CABZAL010000013.1 GCA_902523675.1 uncultured Alphaproteobacteria bacterium
ATAAACTAGTTACTTTAATTGTAACAGTTTTTGTTGTTACAATAGCTATAAATGACAATAAAAACGTTTTTAATCTTGTATTAATGTCATGGTCAACATTAGCTTGTTGTTTCTCTCCTCTGTTAATAATTTACTCATTAAAACAAAAAATCTCAGAATTTGTATCATTAATAATGATGGTTATACCTTTTATTACTTTATTATTATGGAGATATTATGGATTAAACGAATTTATATACGAGGTGGCTCCAGGTATAACATCTGGTATTCTTATTTTTATTATTTTTAAACTATTTGGAAAATAGATTCTTTTTTTAATTAAAAGTATCTTAACATGCTGCGCTACGGTGGAGGAAATCTCTCAATTAAAAGATTGGGTGTCATAATCGCAAAACTAATTGAACAAATTAATATGTAAATTGCAAATATAATAAATTGAATTTCTAATGTTACACCTATGTCTAATAATAATCCCATAAGTGTTGGAGAAAGAGAAGTAGATAGTACAACCATAGAAAAAAACATAGATCTGATTGAACCTAGATAATCAATTCCATAAAGCTCAACCCATAGAGCACTTATAACAATAGTTGCTGCTCCAGTCGATGCACCAATTAAGATCATAAATATTGGAGCAGCATAACTATTGTCTATATTTGCTATCAGTATTAACCCAAAAGCAAGAGGTAACAAAAAAATTCGTAACAAATGTATTGTGCTAAATCGATCAACTATCCAACCAGCAATAAAAGTAGCCACAGTTACACTTAATGCAAAAAAAGGGTAAGAGGATGCTAAAAGTGTAATCGACCAAGATTTTGTTTCTATTAAATGAATCTGATGGAAAAAGACTCCAGTTACTATAAAGGGAGAAGCAAGTAGTCCAGGTATAATTTGGTAAAATCTTGAATCTCTGAGGACTTGTGAACGATTCCAAGAAACATTCAAACTTTTTTTTGATTCTGGTAAACTATTATTATTGGATGAACCTAACTGTCGTGACTTGTGATGCCTTCCTAACCAGAAAATTAGAGGTAAAAAAATAATTATAATACATGTTCCTATTCCCATCCAAATTTCACGCCAATTATAATTTAATAAAAATATAGTAATAATAGCGGGTAATAAAGCTTCGCCAATTGGATGTCCCATTAATGCTATACTAAGAGCTCGCCCTTTTTTTTTTGAATGCCAAAGTGTCATTGCAGTAACTGCTATATGACTAATCATACTTTGGCCGAACAACCGAAGACCTAATAAAGATAAAAAGAGAATAAGAAGTGTTTCGGCACTTGATATTAGAAATGAAAACCCACTAAGTATACTTAAAGTAATTAATCCAAGAACGGTAAGGTTAAATTGGTCTGTAAGTTTTCCTAGCCACAAAAAAACTATTGCACTAGTTAGTGTTGCAGAAGAATAAAGTATTCCAAACATCCCATGGGAAAGATTAAATTCATTTCTTAATTCTCCAGAGAAAAGAGAAATAAAGAAAGTTTGACCTATGCTCGAGCAAAATATTAGTAATATACCCAGACTAAGCTCTGGTTTAAAAGCAAGTAATGTTGGTTTTAAAAACATTTATAACAAATCATAACTAGAGTTTCACATTCACAATAAAAAAAATTCTCCAGATACAAACGTTAGGATTTTGATAGAAAAATCAACATTACTTGTTGCTTAAAATGCCATTGTGCGTCTCTTATGCAACCATTTAAATATGGTCCGGTTATTGAATTTCTGAGCATTGTTTTAAGGTCAATTGAATCGTCAAAAATACAGCGTTGGAGGTATCCTTCAACCTGTAAAAGTGCATTCTCAGATATATAATTATCATAATTTATTTTTTTCACTTTGTGAGAAATACCAATGTCTTTTAGAGTTTTTATAATGTCTTCAGCACTAGAATATGGTTCTCCAAAACTATCCTTGAAACCATTTAAATAATGTTTGTAGAATTTAAGATAGTGTGACTTACTTGTTGCGTGAGCAATAAAACCTGATCTACCCATTGCAAAAATAAAATTATTTAACGCATCTTTCAGCTCATGTTTTGGAATCGCATAAAGAGCATGTGTTGCCCAGACAATATCATACGTTCCTTCTTTAGAAGAAAATTCTTGCAAAGTAGTTTCATATTCTGTACTGGCTAAAAATGGGAATTTTAGAACTTTTCGTGCCTCAGCAATTGAAAAATCAGAAGGATCAAGAAGTTCGTATTTAACTGGTAATATTTTTGCGTTTTTTAATTTAGCATATTGAACCAGTGCTGATGGAAATTTACCAGAACCACAAGCAACATCCAAGAGTTTTAAGCTTCGTTCCCCTACATTAAACTGATGCATTTCTAACCATTTTTTCCATTCAAATTTTTCTGCTAAATGTTTATAATCAATGGAGGCTAAAGCATAAAAATTCTCCATTTCTTTGCGACTTGTCTCACTCCAATGTTGACAACTTCGTGTAAATGTATCTTTCATAAGTTTAACCTTTAGAATATTTTAAGCTACTTTAGGTTATGGTAACTTGTTATTTTACGCTGTACAACTCAATGAATATATATATTAGTGTAAGCATATAATATTAGTAAGAAATCTTTAACCTTATTAGATTTATTGGAAACTGATCATGCCAGGTTTTCTCAAAAAAAATTTTAGGTGAAATAATGACAAAAAAAAACCTGACATCTTTGTCAGGCTTTCCTAAAGTTAGTCTTTGTAGATCAATTACTTCTCAGCGCATGCATAAGAATTGATTTCAAGACCAACAGAGATTTCAGAAATTATTGGTTTTGTCCAAGCCATTTTTTACTCCTTAAAATTAAAAATTGTAATTGTTATCTTTATACTATTATTGTCTTAATGAACTCTGAGGGTGTTATTCATGCAATGTTAATATTTTGATTAAAATTAATGCAGATAACCTCAGTAGTTAAATTTTATAACTAACGCTCTAAATTTTAATTTCTTTAGTCTTACAAATATTAACGAAAAGACTGGAAAAAAAGCTAGTTCAATTAATGCAAAAAAGATTTACATTCATCTTTATTTTTTATTAACACTTTTAGAAAATAATATATTTCATTGAGAGTACTTAAAATATTTATATAATTTAATCCATAAATTTACAGATTAAGATGAATAGAAGAAAATTTATTGAATATTCAGCAAAATTTATTTTTTTAGCTTCCTTTCCAATGATTAATCTTATTCCAAAAGAAAATTTATCTGGAGATAAAAAAAAGTTACCTTGGAATAAAGAAACATTTAAATTTCCATTAGAAAATTTTGAGCTTCAAAGTGGCGAAACCCTAAAAAACGCTTATTTGTTAGTTGATATTAATGGTGAATTAAATCAATCAAAAAGTAATGCAATTATATTTGCCACATGTTTCGCAGGAAGTCACAAATTTAATCAAATGGCATATGGAATGGACAGAGCTTTAAATCCGTTAAAATATTGCATTATAACACCTAATTTATTTTGTAGTGGTTATTCATCTTCTCCAAGTAATACTGCTTCGCCTCAAGATGGTCCGAGATTTCCTTCTATTACATATTATGACAATATAAATGCTCAAGATAAATTAATATCAGAATATTTTGGTATAACTAACCCTTTGATGTATATAGGGTTTTCCATGGGAGCTCAGCAGGCTTTTCACTGGGGAGCGTTACATGGAGACAAGACTGGTGGTATAATTCCCTTATGTGGGACGGCAAAAACTACAACACAGAATTGGATAACTTTAGAGGGATGTAAGCTAGCTTTGCAATCAGATGTTAATTATAATAATGGAAATTATATCTCACCTCCTAAAAAGGGTTTAAAGGCTTTTTCTAGAAATTATACATCAACCCTGTTTGATAAGGAAGGATATGAGGAGAATTTACATCTCAATTTATTTGATGGATTTGAAAGTACTCAGTCATACTTAAATTTTATGGATAGTTTTTTTGGTAGTGTTGATGCTAATGATATATTAGGTATGTTAAATACATGGCAAATGGGAGATATTGGAAAGCACGAAAAATTTAACAATAATACGAAAGAAGCTCTTTCGCATATTAAATGTCCAGTTCTAGTTATGCCAAGTGCTACTGATTTATCTTTTCCAGCACGTAATAACATTTCTGAGGTTAAAGAAATGCCAAACGCGGAACTAAAAGTTATTAACACAAAATATGGACATTTGGTTGGAGGTATGTCAACAGCACTATCTTCTGAAGAGGATGTTACTTTTATTGATAAAAACATTAGAGAATTTTTAAAAAAAATTGATTAAATATATTTTAATTACTTAATTTACTCTGAATTCTCCAAAGTAATCATAAAAATTTCTATTTTTCTATCGTTAAGACAAAAACTAAAAAAAAAAATGAATAATAGAAACGTAAGTTCATTACATAATTCTTCTGGAAAAAATGATGTGAACATGAGCTTTATTGGTAATTCTGTTGGAAGAAATCCTATGGATTTTCATTCAGTGAATATCAAAGTATATAATTTGGTTTAGGTATTAACTTTAGGTATAAAAAACCAATTTGAAGCTTGCAGAAGCATAGAAATATTAGGTTTGGGGATTAATGGAGAGTAAACGGAGAATGGCGTAAAAAATTTAAATTAACTTTAATGTAGAAGTTTTAATTTTAATTGAAAAAAAAAGATATTTACATATATAATAGTAGATATTTTTTTAATTGATAATAAATCTAAATTTAAATCATATGCTTATATTACATAAATCTATTTATATGCGAATATTTTTTGTATAGATGGAAAAAATAGATATAGTCATCATTGGTGCTGGAATTGCTGGAATTGCGTCAGCTTATTATCTGCGAAAAAACTTTCCAAATATTAGACTAAAAATATTGGAGTCAAGAAGTAGCGTAGGGGGCACATGGGATCAAATGAGATTTCCAGGTGTTCGAGCAGATAACGATATGTATACTTATGGATACAGCTTTGACCCATGGAAGGGATCAATAATAGGTAATGGAAAGGAAATTAAAAATTATTTAAGTAATGTTACCGATAAATTTAATATCAAAAAACATATTTTATTTAATACCGAAGTCAAATCATTGAGCTGGAAAGATAATAAATGGATTATAAAAACTAATCTCAAAAGGTTTACTAGTCAATACGTTATTTGCTGCACCGGTTCAAGAGACCGTAAAAATCCACATCTACCAAAATTTAAAAATGAAAAAATATATCAAGGAAAAATTGTACATACTCAAGCTTGGGGAAACACAAATTTTAAAGACAAAAATGTAACCATTGTTGGTAGCGGATGTACAGCCATAACAATGGCACCTTCGATTATCAAAGAAGCAAAAAAAGTTACTTTAGTTCAGCGAAGTCCCGCATGGATTATGAATATTGATAGTAAAGAAAAATCAACACGATTCTATAAAACATTCCAAGTTTTATGGAATTACTTTTCAAGTAGGATTTTTAAAAAGTTTCAAAGAAAAAAAATGATATCTGGTAACACTTATTATAACGAAACTACCACCCCTTCATATGATTATTGGGATCAGCGTCCTGCAAGTAGTTTGGACAACGATTATTTTTCAGCTGTTAAGTCAGAAAAAGTAACTGTAGTTCGGCAAGGGATTAGTAACTGGGAGAGAACTGGTGTAAAGTTAAAAAATGGAAAGGTTATAAAAAGTGATATTACAATTATGGCTACTGGTGGTAATTCTCAATTATTGGGAGGCATTGATATCTTTATTGAAAATAAACGAATAAACATTAACGATACAAGTTGGTATAGAGGAATGATGTTTAGTGGAATACCAAATCTCTTCGCACATGCGGGATATATAAATTTTAGTTGGACAGCTAGGTGTGAAATAGTTAGCCAACGTATTTGTAAAACTATTAGATACATAAAGAAAAATAAATTTCTAAGTTGCACTCCAAAATATATTGGAGAAAAAACAGAGCCATCAATTCAAGCAAATTATATCTTGCGAGCAATGGACAAATTTCCTAATAGAACCTACAAGTTTTATCAAAATTATATTATAGAATATTTGAGTTTTAAATTTTCAAAAATAAACGATGGAGCATTAGACTTTTTAAAATGATTAAAGGATTATTTATATGAAATTAGAATCAATTGCACTTCATCATGGTTATGAATCAGAAAAAAATGACCAAAAGTCAGCAACAACCCCCATATACCAGACCTCAGGATTTACTATTGATAACACACAACATGGAGCAGATTTATTTGACCTCAAAGTCGAAGGAAATATTTATTCAAGAATAGGCAACCCAACCAATGCAGTTCTTGAAAAAAGAATTGCGGAGATGGAAGGCGGAATTGCAGCTTTATCTTTGGCCTCTGGAATGACCGCAATCGCATATGCAATTCAAACCATTACAAGAGCAGGGGATAATATTATAAGTACAAATCAATTATATGGGGGGACTTATAATTGTTTCACTCATAGTCTCCCCAAGCAAGGTGTAAAAGTTAAAATGTTTGACGGAGATGATTATAAAGGTATTGAAGAGGCAATTGACGAAAAAACCAAAGCTATATATTGTGAGTCAATTGGTAATCCCTTTGGTAATATTATTGATGTAAAAAGATTTGCAGATATTGCTCATAAACACGGGGTACCATTAATTGTAGATAATACAGTAGCAACACCATATTTATGTAGGCCTATTGATTTTGGAGCTGATATTGTCATTCATTCTTTAACAAAATATATAGATGGTCATGGTGCTACTATCGGAGGAATCATTGTTGATTCAGGAAAATTTGATTGGGGCAAAGAACCAAAAAAATTTCCTATGCTAAATGACCCAGATCCTTCTTATCACGGAATTAAATATACTGAAAAGTTTGGGTCAGCTGCCTTTATTGGTTGTTGTAGAGTTGTTCCACTAAGAGAAACAGGAGCTTGTCTATCGCCTAATAATGCATACTTAATAATGCTTGGACTTGAATCATTGGGTGTGAGAATGGAAAGACATTGTAAAAATGCACTTGCACTTGCGAAATATCTTGATGGTCATGAAAGTGTGAACTGGGTTAATTATGCTGCTCTTCCTAACGACAAATATCATGATGTTTGTAAAAAAATTACCAATGGTCAAGCATCTGGTATTATCAGTTTTGGCATTAAAGGTGGAAAAGATTCAGGTGCAAAGTTTATTGATGCACTCCAAATGATTTTAAGGGTATTAAGTATGGGTGATGCCAAATCTCTAGCATGTCATCCAGCATCAACATTACACAGACAATTAACTCCAGAGCAAAAGGCTTTAGCAGGAGTTAGCGAAGACTTGATTAGAATTTCTGTGGGTATTGAGCATATTGATGATATTATTAATGATGTTAAACAGGCAATCGAGTCTTCAAAAAAGTAGTTAATTTCGTAAAACTTTTCGTAACCGTATCCACTTGAAATTAAATAAATAATTATTTTTCACTTGCTTATTTTGTTAGTACATGACTTAGTGCATTTTTAATACTATTTAAAATGGAAAAATTTGACAAACTTGGAATTTCAAAAGAAATTCTTTCGAATTTAAAATTTCTAAACCTTTCACATCCAACTCCTGTCCAACAAAAGGCAATTCGACCAGGTTTTGAAGGTAAGGATATTTTAGCAATTGCAAATACTGGAACGGGTAAAACAGCAGCATTTGGTATACCCATTATAGAAAGACTAAACAAAAATAAATCACATTCCGCAATAATTCTTACTCCAACAAGAGAATTAGCTGTCCAAGTTGGTAAACACTTAAGAGACTTAATGGGCAAAAGTATAAAAATTAAAACTGCAGTTTTAATTGGAGGAGATTCGATTAAAAAACAAATAGAATTAATTAAACAAAAACCAAGAATTTTTATAGGGACACCTGGAAGAATAAATGATCATATATCAAGAAAAACTATAAGCCTTAGGAATATTAATATTTTGGTTCTTGATGAAACTGATAGAATGCTAGACCTAGGGTTTATTGATCAAATACAAAAAATTATAAATTTTTTGCCCATAAACAGACAAACTCTTCTTTTTACAGCTACCTTACCAAATAACATAAAAAAAATTTCAGAAAAGTATTTAAATGACCCACTAAAAATAACAGTTGAGACTAAGGAGAATATTCTTAAAAATATCGATCACAGTGTTCTTAATATTAAACAAGCTGACAAATACAAAAAGTTATTGGAAGAACTTAATTCAAGACACGGTAGTATTTTAGTTTTTATGAAAACTAAACATAGCTCCAAAAGAATATATTTGAAATTACAAAAAGATGGCATGTCAGTAAATGCAATACATGGAAATGTTAGACAAAATAAACGTTTAAATATTTTAAACAAATTCAGAAATCAAAAATTTACAGTTTTAATTGCAACTGATATTGCAGCTAGGGGTCTAGATATTCCTCATATAGAGCATGTAATAAATTATGATCTTCCTCAAAGAACCGAAGATTACATTCATAGAATTGGAAGAACAGCAAGAGCAGGTAAAAAAGGTTCAGCGTTGAGTTTTATTTCAGAAAGTGACCAAAAGATTTGGAGGAATATATATAAACTTATAACTCCTGATGAAAAAGGAGTTCATAATTCTAATAGTTTAATTGGTAAATCTTTCAAACAAAATAATAAAGACTTAAAAACTCAAAAAAAGAAAAAAAGTTCTAGAAATTTTAAAGGTAGGTTTTTTAAATCAACTAATGAGGATTCAATGACTCAAAAAAAGAGGAAAAATAATTCTAGAAATTTTAAAGGAAGGTTTTTTAAATCAAATAATGAAGGTTCGATGACTCGAAAAAAAAAGAATAATAATTCTAGAAAAGTCGTCAAAAGTAGTAAAAAAAATTCAACTATCAAAAATATATAAATTTTAAGTCGATTTTTTCGAAATCATATATGTCCCCAGTCCTTAATATTCATCGTATTAATTATAGTTGGGAGGGAGAGGGGAAAGACCAGATCAATTTAAGCAAAAAAAAACCTGACAACTTAGCCAGGCTTTTGAAAATTCATCTTTACAGATCGAAATTACTTCTCAGCGCAAGCGTAAGAATTGATTTCAAGACCAACAGAGATTTCAGAAATCATTGGTTTTGTCCAAGCCATCGTTTACTCCTTAAATAAAATGTTAATTAAAATTATTTAGATAATATTAGTTTTTTCTTAATAAAATCTGAGGGTGTTATTCATATTAAGTTAATATTCAAATTGAAAATTATGGGTTATCTGTTTTAGGTTAAAGTTTAAGTATAAAGAATTAATTTAAAGGCGGTAGCAGCACAGAAATCTTAGGGTTAGGAAAAGTGACAGAGACAGGAAAAAGGTCAGGGTTTTAAATAGACAACCATCTGGTTCAATAATTTGTTATGATTTAATGAGTAATACTAAAATCTAAGCCTCAGTTTTAGGTGCTTCTGGTGCACATCTTATTTTGTCGATGCTTTTGAGGAAAGGTTTTTGTTGAAAGTAAGTGATATAAAGTCTATTGAGAGAAGCGTTTCATAGATTATTTATTAAAAAAATACTTTTTCAATTGCATTTTGAATAGTATACGTAAGTTATTGATAATCTGTTTTCCAGTTGATAGAGTTAGAGAGGTATAATGAAATGCTTATTTTTGCACCCATAGTGCTAATAATATTTGGAAATTTGATTTATGCTTATCAATGCATTTTCCAAACACGCAAGTACATTGAGAAATATGGTTTTGGCGAAGGCAGCGCAATTATGACAAGACTTGTTGGTACTTTTGCTGCCGGCTTTGCAGTCACCCTAGCTATTGCTTTATTCACTTCTATCGAAGGTGCTTGGTTATTGTTTGTCTATGGTTTTGTGCAGGCATGTATCGGGGCAGTTGTTTGCTTTCAAACTATCCACAGTTATTGGGGAAGTGTTGACGGTGTAAAAACATCTGCTGAAGGGTATGTCGCTCCTGCTATAATAGCAATTTTAAACTTAATGGTACTTATTATTGGTTGGGATATTCTGTTTAAAATATGAATATTGAATTTCAGACTTCCTAGCGTAATAAATAAAATAAAACCAAGTAACAGTCTCATATATGAACCTTACGACACACCTTTTGGTTATTAAAGATACTATAACTGAAAGAAGGCGAGTATTTTTATCCCCCAGTCAATATTTTTAAGTGGGGAAGGTATCTATATAGGAATTATTATAAGAAAAAACCCGACAGAAAGTCAGGTGCAGTTAAATTTGATTATAAGTATATTAAAGTGAAGCATGTTTGTCAAACTATTTTTTTTAAGCTATTGTTTTCATTATATTGTTTTTAATCATCTATTTCTTTTTGCTACTAGTTTTTCATCGCTGTAAGGCGAGCTAGATAGCAATTTCCATGTTATACTTGTTTTAGAAGGGTTCAGATATATATACTATACACTAATAGGTTAAACATGAAATTTAGAATAACTAAGACACAATAACAACTAAAACAAAGCGGGTGTTTTTTGTGACCCGGTTTAATTTATAGGGGTGGTATCTATTTTAGGTACAAAGTTTAGGTATAAAAAGCCAATTTAAAGCCCGTAGAAGCACAGAAATGATAGGGTTAGAGTTAGTTGTGGCGGAGAGACAGGGATTCGAACCCTGGATAGTCGTGAAACTATGCTGGTTTTCAAGACCAGTGCATTCAACCTTTCTACCATCTTATCATTGATAAGGATATGTGTTTCAGTGGATGGATTTTTTTCAATGTTATCGACCGGTAACCTTTAAGATTAATTATTTTACATAAAACAGAGAATAAATATTCCGAAAGTAAGTAATATATTGTAATGTAATAATACTAAATTTATTTTTTTGTGTTTAGTTTCCATAACGAAACTTCATCAGAAGTTTGCATGCAGCATGATGTTATTGGAAAAGAATCTCTTTGAACAGTACTTAACCTATCATCTTGAAAGCTTGGTTGAATGAACATTATGCAATCAATGATATGAATAACTCCATTTGAAGCAAGTAGGTCTTCCTTAATAATAACTACATCTTTTATAAATAAACTTTCACTTTTGTACAATTCAACAGGTTTGTTACTTACTGTTAATTCTGTCGTAATTTGATCTGTTAATTTAGAGCCGACAACTTCTTTTGCTAAAATATGATCAGTGAAAAGTCTTTTTGTGAAATAGGAATCGCTTAGTATTTGCTCTTCCAATTCATTAGGTATGTTTTTAAACGCCTTGTTAGATGGAGCATAAATGGTCCAATCATATGGAATTTTTTTTTTTAGAACGTCGTCAAGACCAGTTTTGTCGAGATAATTTTTAAAAATCGATAGGTCTGTATTCCCTGAAATAATTTCGTAAACATTTTTCTCTTTAGAAAACAAATCTGATGAAAATAAAAAAAATAAAACAAATATAAACTTCATATTTACAATATAATTTTAAATAAAAAGTTTTAAAGTTTTATATAATATAAAAAGTACTTTAGGTGCAGTTGTTACTTTATACAAAAATTTTCTTATTGCTTTCCTTTAATTTTCAAAAAATTATTTAAAATTTGGGCTACTTTTTCTTTCCTCTCAGTCAGCATTTAGTGCAGGGAATCTCTTAATTACTCTTGGTATAAACTTAAGTGTGTAAACTCGATTTTAAGACTCTCAGAAACAAAGTAATCTTGGGCTTAGATTTGGTTGGCGGAGAGACAGGATCTATCCACACCCGTTGATATTGACATAGCAGGTTGGACCGTTTCCCATATTTCGTCTGTGAGCATGCTAGAATTTTTATAAACTTAGCATCATTAACTATTTATTTTTAAATATATTATTAAGAAAAGCAAATATTGTGATTCAGTGAATGATTTTTTAAAAGGAAAAAACATAAACTAAATAATTATTTATGTTCTTTCCTGAATTAATAAAGTACTATCAGAGTTAAGCAGTTTTAGTTTTATAATTTACTGCTTCTTCAGATCCACCAGTTGCATCTCCTTTACTATAAGAATGCTTACCTGTTCCAGCTAGTTCACCGTTTGCAACAATTGTATATTCACTTCTTTGTTCATTCCCATCAAACATGCATTCTAATATTTCTCTGACGCCAGCAGCGTATCTAGCTTGAGCTGACAAAGAAGTTCCAGAAGTATGAGGAGTCATTCCGTGATTGGGCATTGTTCTCCAAATATGATCGTTAGGAGCTGGCTGAGGAAACCATACATCTCCAGCGTAACCAGCTAACTGACCAGATTGAAGTGCATCTGCAATAGCTTCTTTGTCACAAATTTTCCCTCTAGCTGTATTAACAATATAAGCTCCTTTTTTCATTTTATTTATCATTGTTTTATCAAACATGTGCTCTGTTTCAGGGTGTAATGGACAATTAATTGTAACCACATCACAAACAGAAACCATTGACTCTACAGATTCATGAAAAGTTAAATCTAATTCCTTTTCAACACTTTCAGATAATCTATGCCTATCAAAATAATGAAGATGTGTTCCAAAAGGCTTCATTTTTCTTAATGCATCAAGTCCAATTCGACCTGCAGCTACTGTTCCGATATGCATTCCTTCAACATCGTATGATCTTTTGACAGCATCAGCAATATTCCAGCCTCCTGCCTTCACGATAGCATGCTGATTGTGGTAATCCCTCACCATTGATATTATCATCATTGCAATATGTTCTGCAACAGATCTTGAATTACAAAAAGTTACTTCCATTACATCAATTTTGTGATCCATAGCCGCTTGTAAGTCAACATGATCTGACCCAATTCCAGCTGTGATCGCCATCTTAAGATTTGGTGCAGATTCCATCTTAGTTCTTGTTAGGTAATAAGGCCAAAAAGGTTGAGAAATGACTATATCTGCATCTTGAAGTTCTTTGTCGGCTAGACATCCATCTCCATCCTTATCTGAGGTAACAACTAAGGTATGACCATTTTCTTCCAAAAATTTTCTTAAACCAAGTTCACCTGATACACATCCTAATAGTTCTCCTGGTTTAAAATCTATAGCTTTTGGACTAGGAAGAGTTTGCCCATCTGGATAAACGTCAATCTTTGGTAGTTCAGTGATTGGATATTTATCTGGCATACCATCTTTTGGATCATCATAGAGTACACATAAAATTTTCATTAAATAATTCCTTTTATTGATTAAAAAAAAATAAAATAATATAATCTAATTGAAAATGCAACTAATAATTATTATCATTTACATATGAACAACTATCAATACATTAAATTTCAGTTTGTTTTAATAGAAATGGTCTTAAAACAAAAAAATGATAAACATTTTTCATACTTAAAGATTTATGAAAAACTTAAATTATCAAATAAGAAAAATAAACTTAAACTAAGTAAATATATATTATCAAGGTTATTAAGAGAATCTGATAGAATCTTAGCTACTGCGCAGAAGCATTCAACTGAAAATTGTCCCTACAAAAATAATTTTAAAAAAGAAGTAATTAGCTCTAGTTTTAATTTAAAAACTATCCATTAATAATAAATTCATCAAAATTCTGTCCCCCGAGTCAATATTTCACAGGTGGGAATATCTCTATCAGAATTATTTAGGTAAAGAAAAACCCAACAGGAGGTTAGGTAATTATAAATTACATATTTCAAAATATTAAAATGTAAGACGTCTGTCCAATTATTTTTTCTAATTGTTTGATATAATTATATTGTTTTTCCATAAAAATATAATTTATCCACTAATTTAAAACATTATAACAAACCTAACAAACTGGAGTTATTTTTCTTCCCCCATAGTCAGCATTTAATGCTAGGGGTATCTTAAAATTATTCTAGGTATAAACTTTAGGTATAAAAAGCCAATATAAAGCTCGTGAAAGTACGAAAATCGTAGGGTTAGGGGTTAAGAGTGGCGCAGAGACATGAATTCGATACAAGTAACATATTTTTTACATTTAATAATGAATGACTCTAAAAGGATTTTTTTCAACTTTCATATTCATGTTGTATATCATTTTTAAGATTGATGGCCTAAGCACATCTTTTGGTTTCCCAAAATCTTTTATCTCTCCTAAATGAAGTAATGCTACCTTATTAGAAAATTTAGCAGCTAAGTTCAAATCATGAATAATCAACATAATTCCTAGGCCTTGTTCTCTCGAAACATTTCTTATTATTTTTAAAACATCAATTTCGTAGAAGAGGTCTAAATTTGCAAGAGGTTCGTCAAGCAATGCATATTTATTCTCCTCATTTTTAGAGGAGGGACTATAAAGTTGAACTAAAGTTTTAGCTAGTTGAACCCTTTTCAATTCTCCACCAGATAAAGAATTGATATTTCTACTTAATAAATATTCAACATTACAAAGCTTTGAAATTTTTAAAATTATATCCTCAAAGATTTCAGAGAATATTTCAATTCCGTTTTCAACCCAACCGAATTGAATAACTTCTTTAACTTTAAAATCAAATGCTATTTTTGAAAATTGACCCATTACACTTCTCTTTCTTGATTTTTCCTCTAATGATAATTTCCTTAAGTCATTTTTATCATAAAATATTATACCCTTTGATGGCAAATGATCTCCAGCAACTAAATTGATTAAGGATGATTTGCCAGCTCCATTTGGTCCAATGATTGAAAGAATTTCTCCTGGCATTACTTTCAAGTTAATATTTTTTAGAATACTTTTGTTATCAATATCCAAAGATATATTTTTTATTTCAATACTCATCTTTTGATTTTAATGATTAACCATAAAAAAAATGGAGCGCCTATAGCACTAGTTAAAAGTCCAACTGGTAATTCAGCTGGTTGAATTAAAATTCTTGATAACAAGTCAGCAGATGTCATCAAAGCTGCACCCAAAATAGCTGAGCCGGCTAAAAGAAAACTGTGATTAACACCTCCAATTAATCTTACTAAGTGCGGAACAACTAAACCTACAAAACCTATCATTCCTGAGAGTGCAACACTTGCCCCAACGCAAGTTGCTGAAAATAACACAATCTTCAATTTCAGATTTTGAACGTCTACACCAAGTCTTAAAGCTTCAGACTCACCAAGTTGTAAAACATCTATTTTTCTTGAAATAGGAAGCATTAAAAGTATTGAGCCTAAAATTAAAATTATTGCCGGTGAAATTAACAACCAATTTGAGGCACCAAAACTGCCCATCATCCAAAAAGTTAAACCCCTTAATTGAGAATCTGTACTCACGTAAGTTAAAATGCCTATTATTACAGATGCAAGTGCATTTATTGCTATTCCAATAAGAAGCATATAAGTTGTTCCCTTAGATCCAAAACCACCAGTAAATGCATATAAAAAGAAAATAACCAACGATGCGCCACTTATTGCAGAAATTGGTAAAATAAATATTCCAAATAAAAATTCGGGAATAAATCTTGTTCCAAGAACAATTACAAATGAAGCGCCTAGCGCTGCTCCTGCAGATACTCCAATAAGTCCTGGATCAGCTAGAGGGTTCCTGAATAAACCTTGAAGGGAAGCACCAGTTATTCCTAAACTTGCACCAACCAAACAAGCAAGCAAAACTCTGGGTGTTCTAATTTCAGAAAGAACTTTAAATTCTAAATCTGAAAGTTCAAAATTTATCAAATTAATTATAGGAATACTAAAACTTCCAATTCCTAAACTTAAAATAAAAGAAAAAATCAATAAAACTAGGAAGGAAAACAAAATAAACTTTTGTTTGGAATTAATGAACTTTATAAAATCAAAACAATTAATATTATTTAAATTTTTCATAAATTTTATCTGATATTTCTAAACCTGAGTTTATTGTTCTTGGTCCAAAACCTAAGAATGACATTCCATCTAATGAAAACACGTTCTGAGTTCGAGCCGCTTCAGTCATTTCGATACCTGACTCTTTCAAAAAAGAATTTAACGAACCGTAACTTTTAGTTGCTCTTTTTGTAATTAATATAAAATTTGGATTTGATAATAAAATAGCTTCTTTACCGGCAGGCTTCCAGCCTTCAAAACTACTCATAGTATTTTTACTTCCAATCATTTTTAAAAAATCTCCACCTGAGGTATTTCTTCCTGCAACTACAGGAGATGTTCCTTGCATCATTAGAATAACTAAACCTCTTATATTTTTTTTTGAATTGGCTTTTGAAATAATTTTTAATTTGCTAACAGATTTTTCTAAACTTATATTTTTCTCAAAATTATCATCTTTATTTTTACCTAAAATACTTGCAATACATGAAACTTTGTCTTGTATTCCTTTTACACTGTTTTTTTCATCCAAAACTCTCAATTCAATTTTTGTTTTTTTCAACTGTTCTAAAACATTTTCAGGTCCCATATCTTTTTCACCAATAATTAATGTTGGTTTTAAAGATAGTACACCTTCAGCAGATAATGCTCTTACATATCCAATGGATGGATAATTTTTTGCATCTTCAGGGTAATTTGAAGTTGTATCAACTGCTACGATATTTTTAGATTCATTTAAAAAAAAAAGTATTTCTGTTATTGAACCACCCGCAACTACAATTCTAGAAGTATCTTTAGCTTTAGAACAGTTAGCAAAACTAAATTTATCAAACAATAAAAAAGAAAAAAAAATAACAAATTTAATCATATTATTTGTGACACATAACAATTGTTGATACTAGTTATTAATATCAACCCTTAATTTATTAATTCAACTTTTTTCTTTTCGGTAAAATCACTAATTAGGTAACTATTCATGCTATTTTGTCTAAAATCTTTATTGGGTGAGAGATTAGTACTTGACAAAGCATTTTCCCTCTCTCTAGCCGATATATATGGGATAGGAGTATAAGTTTTAGGTATAAAGTTTAGGTATAAAAAACCAATTTAAAGACAGTAGGAGCACAGAAATCACAGGGTTAGGGTTAGTGGCGGAGAGACAGGGATTCGAACCCTGGATAGTCGTGAAACTATGCTGGTTTTCAAGACCAGTGCATTCAACCGCTCTGCCATCTCTCCGTATCCGCTCTTAGAGGCAATCATACTAATAAATGACTAAGTTTCAACGCTTAATTTTTGTATCAGTACAAAACTAAAAAAAGATTTTTTTAAATTTTTATTTTTTTAAAATTATATATGATCTAAAAACTTGCCATATTCACAATCATCAGTATGAGGTGGTCTTTCCTTGAGCCTAAGAGTCAAATAGATTTGTTTAAAAGTGTCTTCAATCCAATCAAAATTAGTCTCGTATGGTATTAAGGTTATCTTAAACTCCATTATCGCATTCTCAGCTTTTAAAAATGAATTTTGGGTAAAACGATCACCATCACAATATAAAAAATATCCAATTTTATCTACTTCAAATCCTTTCTTTCTCATGATCCAAGCATAAAGGTCCATTTGTCTTTTGTAAGAAACTTTCCATTTATCGTCCAAGTTAATAGGTCCATTATCTTTCTTTTGAGAAGTACTTTTATAATCAACAATATGAAGTTTATTAGTTTTCGTATTTAACCAAACATCATCGAGTCCTCCACCAACTCTTAAATTTGTTTCTGGATGGTCAAAATGCATTCTGTCTTTGGCTCCAAAATGCATACTTTGTGTCCAAAGTTCAAAATGTTCATGTTGAAATGGAATAAGATGTGAGAAGCCATGATTTTCTAAAAAAGGATGAGACTTTTTTTTTTCTCGGTAATTATCAAAATCTCTTTTTAACAAAATATCGGTAGCTTCGTTAATATTAAATCCAGGAATATTAGGAAATTCAATACCCTCAACCTGGGTCATGTAAAAACACGCAGGGCATCTTACAAAATTTTCAATTCTGGAACGGCTTATTTCATAGGGTTCTGGATTGTTGATATCAAACTTTCCCCTATGCCTTGTCATAATTCTTTTTCTTTCTAATAAATTTAAATTTAATTCGAAAATATTACCTTAGTTATTTGTATTCTTTTATATAATGATTTTAAATTTCCGAAAGCTTTAATATCAAAATAAAATAAATATTCACTTTATTGATTTTAATTTCATAAAAATTTATTGAAAATTTATTTTAATTCTAATAGCGTTCAATTATGAAATTGATTTTAATTTACATCTTTATATTTTTTCTTTTAACATTTACTGATTCTTTTTCTAAAATTGAAGATCCAAAAGTATGGAATAATATGTATAATTCTTGTATTCCATCAGCAACTAAGGGTCCAAACAGTTTAACTCTATTTGATGCAAAAGTCTATTGTGAATGTATTGCGAATAATGGAACAAACAAATTTACAATAGAAGAATTGATTTTATTGGAGAGTCAATTGGAAACACTAAATGAAGATGATAGAGTGTCATTAATGCTATTAAACAAAAAGACTAAAAGTATGGTTACTAATTGTTTGTCTAAAATTTAATATATTATGAAAATAAAAATTAAACCAAAAATAATAATCAGAGCCTTAATAATTTTTTGGTCTTGTTTTTTTATTCTATGGTTTTTTTTTCTAAAAAATTAAAGTATTCATTAAAAGTTAATATCAAATTTAATAATTGAGGGTTTAAAAGTATGGTTTGTTTAATGAAAAAAATAATTATTATCTTAATTGTTCTATTAATCAACTTTGAATTAAAAAGTGAACCAAAAAACGTTTTAAAATTATCCTGTGAATACGACCCAAACCTAATAAGAAAAAAGCAAAAAAATATTGGTTTTTTGAAAAGTACTGATTTAGACCGCACACAAATTTGTAGGATGTTTGGATGTAAAGATACGGTTGAAGTAAATAGATATAATAGTTTATCTGAAAACAGAATGGAATATCGTTTAAGAAATTCATGGTTCAATCACCAAGGGATATTGCTTGACGATTATATTGAAGAAGAAAGTATTATCACTATAAATACATTTGTCTCGCAAGCGTATTTTTTAGAGTCCTATTATATAAATAGAACTACAGGAAAAACCAAAAGAACTTTTTATAAATTTGATCATCCAGAATTTTTTAATCAAATTCAAAAACTTGAAAATGAGAATTCCAAAAATTTCTCTTTATATAATAAAAAAGGAAAAATATCCCTAGAAACTTTGAAAACTTATTCATTGGATCCGTGGGAAACTATATATTTTGAAGGGAAATGTCTGTCTGGTACAGGAGTGTGATTTTAGTATCAAATTTAAGAATTTAAACTTAATTGAAACTTTTATGTTAATAAAACCTTTATTAAAATGTATAAATTAATTTTAATTTTAATTTGTTCTTTCCTATCCTTTCCATGTTTTGCAAAATGGAAAAAAATAATTGAAACAAAGACTTACACTGAATTTGTAGAAACAGATAGTGTAAAAAAAGAAAATGAGATTGTTTATCTCTGGACTTTGAGGAGTTTTGTAAAAAAACAAATGGATAAAGAACAAAGTTTAAAACTTTATTCACGATATGATTGCAATAAAATAAAATATGAGGTTTTAACTATTATAAGTTACAAAACGCAAATGGGAAAGGGACGTGAATTTAGTTACAGAAAAAATGTTACGGATTATTCTGATAATTCAAATTGGGTTTATCCAAAGGTAGACGATGAAGCTTATAAATCAATGAAAGCGGTCTGTAATTTAAAATAAATAATTGCGAAAAATAGTTTAAGCTATTTTTTTATCTTTATAGGTTAATGTGATTATTAATAGGTTGAAATAGTTTTCCATTGTTTTCCAGTTAATAAGTCTTTCGTGTATTTACTTCCATTTTTGTCATATTTGGTTTTATATCTAATTTCTTCATAATTAGCGTATATTAAGTTCGATAGAAAAAATACAAAAGATAATGTGGTTAGAACTTTTCTTTTTTTGTAAAGATACAAGAAAACTTGACCTAGTAGAATGAAAAATATCAACATTATTTAATCTTACTAGTAAAACTCTAATATTATAAATTTTTATATTCAATACCTACTATTTATTAATTCTATAATTGAAATTAATTTCTTAACTAAAATTGACCATATCATTAATTTATTTTGAAACTCAAAAAGTTTTTTTTGATTATTGAGACCTTATGTAATAAAATTTTAGTTTATGTACATAAGAGTTTTAAACATTAAATTTGCATCCAATATAGATGCTGAGGCAATGACCGCATTGGCTAAATACGAAATGATTAATATGTTACCAGGAATTATTTCAATGGAGGGAGTAAAAATTACTGAACTTCACAGTATTGTGATTTTAAAATTTAATAATAAAGACTCTGCTGAAAAGGCAAAAGAACTTTATCTCAATAAGATGAAGTCAAATCCAAACATAAAAGTTGAGGTTTTTGAGGGTGAACAAGCTTTTTCAGTCAAAAAATCATAGAATTCATTGAATTTTAAATTTCAAACTTCCATTAACAAAACAGCATTAAAAAGGAAAAATTATGAATTTATTAAAAAAAAATCTCAAGTGGATTGCTACTTTTTTAGTATTGGTAGGAATACTCTTAACTAACCTCAATTTATACCCTGTAAATTTATTATTTCACGGATTTGGGGTCATTTTATGGACTTATTTCGGTTATATAAGTAATGATAGACCAATAATGATAAACTTTGGACTTCAAATTCCTCTCTTTGCCCTTGGTTTTTATAACTTGCAAATAAGTTAAAAAAATAATGATTTGAATAAAAGTCTAAAATTATTTATTATTTTATATTATATAATTATTAACAATTAAATAAATCCTCATAAATTATGTTCAAATATTTCTTTACCATTTTACTTACAATTCCTACTGCTCATCTTTTTGCTAATAATCATAAATCTGATACTGCTGATTTAGACGATATAAAACTTTACGATATAGTAAAAGTTGAGCATTGTCTTGATCAAGCTTATGACACTATTCCTGGTCATGCTAGAAAACTCGAATTTAAAATTGAGGGTGACGATCCTATCTACGAGTTTGATATTGAATCCATAAATGATGGTTTCACATATAACGTTGAATGCAATGCTGAAGAAGGTTTTATTATTGAGGTGGAAAAGGAAGTTTCAGCTGATAATAAAATTTTTAATAGTGGTGCAAAAATTTCTATCGACAAGGCTAAGGCAAATGCAATAGCTATTCATCCCGGTAAAGTTGTATCACAAGAGAGGGAAATCGGTATGGACGGCAGTCTAACATATGAATTTGATATACAAACAGACGTCGGTTATGAGATAAAAGTTGATGTTGACGCAGTAACGGGAAAGATCGAGGAAGCTAATATTGAGTTATATGAAATTGGTATGGAAAAAGAATAATATTTAACTTATGAATTAAAATAAAACAAATTTTGTTAGAATTACTGTTTTAAAGTTAAAATTACATAAATTTTATAATGAGTATTAAAATTCTTATCACTTTTTTAGTTGTATCATTACATTGCAACTTTCTTTTGGCTCTTCCTAAGTGTAATGGAGATTTTAGTAGACATTGTTTTGCAAACATAAACCATAAAAATGGTGAAAGATATGTTGGTGAAGTTAAAAATTATAAATATGAGGGTAAAGGCACTTATCTTTATGTGAATGGCAATATTTATGAGGGAGAGTTTAAAGATGGTGAACAAAATGGGTATGGAATTTTTTCATTTTCTAATGGAAATAAATATGAAGGTGATTTTAAAGATGGCCTCTTTCATGGAAAAGGATCCTCTGTATATGTAAGTGGTGAAAAATATGTAGGTCAATTTGAAAATGATTTACCAAATGGAAAGGGTATTCAAATTTTGCCAAATGGTGACAAATATACTGGACAATTTATTAATGGTTTTCGTTCAGGGGCAGGCGTTTTAACTTTTGTTAATGGTGATGAGTATGTTGGCGAATTTAAAGATAATCTTTTCAATGGAAACGGAAAGTTTAAATTTTCAAATGGTAACAAACAAGAAGGCTTTTTTAAAAATAACAAATTTCTCGGATCAAAAGAATGATTAAATGATTTAAAAAGTTATCTATTTTATTTAAATATTTTCTCTTAAAATTTGGTGAGCAATACGTTTTTTATATCTTCTTTGACGACGTTTTGCCTTTGAAGGTGATGCTCTCCAGTCTCTTCTTTTATCAATAACTAGAATTTCTAAATCCTCAGGGGAATCAATAAAATTTAAGTCATTCTCATATGTTCTTCGCATAGATTTAAAATAATACTTTTTTTTAAAATTTCATTAATTATGTGATAATAAAAAGAGATAAAGAAAAAATGTATATTTTTGACGACAACGGCAAAAAATTTAAAATTAAGAATCTAACGACTTTCAAAGCTCATATTGATGAATTTCACAACAATGGTGTTAGCATACACGAAGAAAATGAATTTTATTTTACTGTTAATGACGATTTTAGAAAGAAAATTAATATATTATTTAACAAATATGAAAATTCTTGTAAAAACAAATGAATTAATTTTTCTCAGCTGGGTAAAACATCAGTTAAATGAAAATGATATAAAATTTTTAGTTTTTGATGAATTTATAAGTTCAACAGAGGGCAATATAAATGCATTTCCTGTTAGGGTTTTCGTTTCTGAAAATGATTATGACAGAGCTAAAAAGCTTATAAAAAGAAGAGAATCTAAAGAAAATTAGTTTCTATAGCTTCTACTATATTATTTAGATTCTTCTTACTTATTTCAGAAAGTTTAAGATTTAGAGTGATCATTTCATCTGTAAAAAATTTCCTTTTTTTATACACTTTGTCGTAATGGAATTTAAGTAAGTTTTCAGTGAAACTGAGAAAATCCCTTGTTTTTAAATTTTTTTCTAATATTAAAAAATCATTATTTGTTAAAAATTTTTTTAAGATCTTTAGTTTTTCAAATACTGGTTCTGGATTTTTTATAAAATATTTATAATCTTTCGTAATAAATTTGGCTCTATCTTTTATGCAAACATCTAAATTTAGTAATCTTCCGTTTAACATATTTGAAAAAATTTTATTTGGAATTGATAGTTTTCCAATTTTATTACTTTCCGATTCAACCCAAATTTTTTGGTTAACATCAAATTTTTGAATTTCGAACCAAATATCTGTTTCAAATTTTTTTTGAGTTGGCTGTTTTTCATTTGGGATATCTCCAAGAACTGAACCTTTGTGCTTAGAAATCTTTTCTAAGTTTAATACATTATATTTTTTGGATAATAAATTTAAAAAGTATGTTTTTCCTGAACCAGTTAGTCCACCCAAAATATTAAAACAGAATTTGCTTACTTGATTTTCTAAAAAATCTCTAATGTAGGCTCTAAAAGTTTTATAACCCTGTTTTAGGATTTGAACATCATAACCGATACTTTTCATGACTAAATACATACTTAATGATCTCATACCACCTCTCCAGCAATATAAAAGAATTTTATCAGTTTTTTTAAAGTCATTTTTTTTTAAAAACTTACTAATATTTTTTGAAATAATCTCTGCTCCAAGCTTTCTAGACTCAAAAATATTTTTTGAATAAAGATCGCCAACGATAGCTCTTTCATTATTATTCAAAACTGGTAAATTTATTGAAGTTGGGATCGAATCATCTATAAATTCTTTTTCTGACCTTACGTCTATGATTTTATTAAAATAATTTAAAGTATTTTTTTCAAAATCAATTTTTTTTATGTAAAAGTTTGTATCCAAATTCAATATTTTTATTTTATGATAATTATTTAATCACTTATGAATATATTTTATTATGTGATAATTATTAAGGTATTTAAATATTTTTTTCAATCATGTTTAATCATTTAAAATTAGAAAATCTTTCACTGAAAAATGATAAAAAAACTTTACTTTATAATCTAAATATAGAAATTGTAGAAAAAGAGAAAATTGCTGTAATTGGTCCTACGGGGGCAGGAAAAACTTTATTTTTAAATTTACTATGCTTTGGGTTAAGGCCAAGTGAAGGAAACATATTTGTTAATACTGAAAATTTCTGGAAGAAAAATAATCTTTTTCAAAATCAAATTAGAAAATATTTTTATCTTATTCCTCAAATTCCGGATATGCCATATAGACAAAGAGTAATATCAGCTTTACATGCAAGTTATATTAATAAGTGGTCACTTTTAAAAGTAATTGCGTCACTATTCTTTCCTTTTAAAAAAAAATCCATTGAATTAGTCCTTAAAGAACTCGGTTTATTTGAAAAAATTGATGAAACAATAGAAAACCTTTCTGGTGGGCAAAGACAAGCCATTTCTCTAGCTAGAATTTTTTTATCTCAACCTGAAGTAATGATATTAGACGAACCACTGAGCGCTGTAGATCCAAATAGGTCAGATTTTTTGCTAAAAAAAATTTTGGAATATCAAAAAAAAACAATGGCAACGATAGTTTGTTCCTTACATCAACCTGATATTGCAAAAAAATATTTTACAAGAGTTATAGGAATTAACAATGGAAAAATAGTTTATGATGGGACATCAAATAAATTATCTCAAACACAACAAGAAAAAATTTATAAAGGAAAGTAAGATTCTTTTTTAAAATATTATGAAAAATTATTTTTTAATTAAAAATACGGTATATTTAGTTATACTATTTTTGACCATAATTTTCTCTGGTTTCATAATTGAGAAATCTAATCTTTTAAATCTTAATTTTAATAAGGTCGAAGAAGTATTTTCTTTATTTTTTCCTTTAGAGTATTCCAAAGAGTTTTTGTTCATCACAATTGAAAATACTTTCATAACAGTATCTATCGCAACTATCAGTATTTTAATATCTACTTTTATATCTTTACCGATGTCAGTTTTTTGTTCAAAAAACTTATCTTCATCAACAATTTTTAAAAATAAAAATAAAATTAAAGATTTAAGTAGATATTTTTTAAAAACAAATTTTCTATTTCTTCGAAGCTTACCAGAAATCATAGTAGCATTATTATTGGTCAGAATTCTTGGATTAGGTGTTAATGCAGCAATCTTATCAATAGTAATAACTTTTACTGGTTTTATGACTAAGGTTTTTATTGAAATAATTGATTCCAGTAATTCTATATCTTCTGAAAACTTAATAAGAAGTGGAGCAGGTAAATTTAAAGTTTTTTTCTACACCACACTTCCACTATGTTCAAAAGAAATAATTTCCTATATTGTTTTTAGATGGGAATGTGCAATACGAACGTCTCTAATTCTTGGAATTGTAGGGGCGGGGGGATTAGGGCAGCAAATGGAACTTGCACTTAAGATGATGGACTTGAATGAGGTTTCAACTATAGTTTTTGTGTTGATATTTTTAGTTTATATTTGTGATCAGATTTCAAATTTAATAAGGAAAGTATTCGTTTGAATGTACTTAAATAAATTAAAAATATTTACTTTTGTAATAATCATTATCTTCTCAACGACATGTTTTATTTTTCTTGAAACAAATTTACTCGAGGTTTTTAAATATGAAACAGTTTTGTCTTTTTTAATTTTTTTTAAAGAATTTTCAAACCCAAATATTAGTAATAAATTTTTGTCTGAAGTAATTAATGCTTCTTTTGAAACAATAATGATTTCGTTTGTAAGTACAATCTTATCTTCAGTTTTTGCTTTTTTTATAATGATTGTTTCAAATACAAGAAATTTTTTCTTAATTAGCTTTTTAAAATTTTTAACTAATTTCTTAAGATCAATTCCTGATCTGTTATGGGGGGTAATTTTGGTAATATTTTTTGGTCTTGGACCCTTTACTGGTACTTTGGCGTTGACACTTCATACATCTGGAATTTTAGGAAGACTCTTTGTTGAATTATTAGAAAATCAAAAGATACAAAATACGCTGCCAAACTTCAAAACCAACAACGGATCATTTTTAAGATTTTTTTTTTATTATATATTTCCAAAAATATTTCCTCAAATGATAAGTTATATCTTGTACAGATGGGAAAATAATATTCGAGCTGCATCCATACTCGGAATAATTGGAGCAGGTGGTTTAGGTCAACTTTTGTTCTATAGACTTAGCCTATTTCATTACGATGAAGTATCAACAATACTATTTTTTACTCTATCAATGGTGATATTAGTTGATCTTTTAAGTTCCTTTCTAAGATCAAAATACACTGGTAGATAACTACTTAATTAAACCAGTTTTTTTTCCCGCCGTATAAATATTTAAATAATTGATGTCATTCGTTTTAATGTATTTCTTTGCTCTTTGAAGATTTAATATTTTCTTATGATCAGGTTTATTGTAATCTAGTTTTAAAAAAGCATTAACTAAGGATTTTTTGATTTCATTTCCCAAATCTTTTCTCAATGTCCAATTGTAATCATAATATTCAGGAGTAATAAAGAAAACACTGAGTTCTTTTGCTTTTTTAGGATTTTCTCTTACAAATTTTTCCCAAACAAGCGAATTTAGAGCTCCTGCTGAAACTTTTTTACTCAAAACTGAAAAAATAGTTGCATCATGTGCTCCAGAGTAACCAATTTCTCTGAAATATTTTTCAGGGTTAATATTTTGCTTTTCTAGAAAAAATCTGGGCATAAGATGTCCAGATGTTGATGATGGAGATCCAAAAGAAAAAGATTTGTTTTTCAAATCTTCAAATGTCTTAATTTCATTATCTACATGCGTAATAAACACAGAAGTAAACAAAGAATCCTTAACTCTCTGAATAACAGGCTCAACATTTCCATTACTTCTAATTTTGGCTTGAACGTATGTAAGCCCACCTAACCAAGCCATGTCCACTTTTCCCTGAGATAACGCTTCTACTACAGATGAGTAATTAGTAACAGAAAAAAACTCAACTGTTAGTTTAGTTTCCAATTCTAAGTATTCTGTTAAAGGTAAAAATTTTTTATGAAGCTCTGTAATAGATTCATCTGGTATAGAAGATATAATCAATTTATCTCGAGATTGTGTTGGCGTGATAAAAGAAGATATTAAAAAAATTGTCAAAATTATTTTAAACATATAGAGGGTGGGGTGTTAGAAAAAAAACCAATAATTTTTGCAGAAAAAAATTTGTTTTTTCTTAATAATTCAATAATTTCTTTCGATTTATTTTTTTTACAAGAAATTAAAAGTCCTCCAGAGGTTTGAGGATCAGTGAGGAGAATTCTATCATTCCTATTTAATTCTTTGTTATTTTTTACAAAACCTTTATAACTCTTCCAGTTTTTTTCAGACGCAGCGGTATAAACTGAATTATTTATTAATTTGGAAACACCTTTCAACTTGGGCAAATTTTTGACAAAAATAGTGGCAGATACATTGCTGGCCTCACATACTTCCTTTAGATGTCCAAGAAGTCCAAACCCTGTTACGTCTGTAATTGAAGATATATATTTTTTTTTTCCTAATATGATTCCGATATCATTTAGCTTAGTACAATTTTTAATCAATTCCTTATATAAGGTTTTATCTTTTTCATATCTTTTAAAAGCGGTTGATAAAATGCCTGTTCCAAGAGGTTTTGTTAAAATAATATCTTCGCCCACAAGAGCATTGGAGTTAGTTTTCAAATTCTTAATTTTAACTTCTCCAACAACTGCAAGTCCGTATATTGGTTCACTAGATTCAATGGTGTGACCACCAGCCACCATTATATTGGCCTTTTTACAAGTTGCTTGTCCACCTTCTATAATTTTTTTTATTAATTTCATTTCAATTTTGTTAATTGGCATAGCCACAATTGCAAGAGCAAAGAGAGGCTTTGCTCCCATTGCATAAATATCTGATAAAGCATTAGTTGCTGCTATAGCTCCAAAATCAAATGGATCATCAACAATAGGCATAAAAAAATCTGTTGTTGCTACAATCGCTTTCTTTTTGTTGATTTTATAAACTGCTGCATCATCAGATTTAGAATTATTTATAAGTAGTTTCTTGGAAAGTTTATTAGGTAAGTTTTTAAGTAAATTATCAAGTACATTAGGTGGAACTTTGCAACCACAACCTCCACCTTTAGAGAATTTAGTCAGTTTAATTGATCTATCCATAACTTTTAGCAATTTATAGTAAAGATTTAAATTTTAAAAGCAATTTTGTTTTGACAAATTCATGTCCACGGGCTATTTCGTGTCTTTTTTATCACTAATTTAGATTTTCCTCTAATATACTCTTTTCTTTTGATGAAAAACACAGCGTAAATTAGCCCAGCTAAAAATCCACCTATATGCGCTAACCATGCGGTGCCTGACGATTGATCGGTTATTATTGAAAAGTTTATAAATTGGATCATGAACCAAAAACCCAATACTATTAATGCTGGTAATTTAACTGCGAAGAAAAAAATAATTAGTGGTATAATTACTGTAATTTTAATCTTAGGGAACAGATAAATATAGGCACCAAGAACGCCTGCTATGGCTCCAGAGGCTCCAATCATAGGTATAGGTGTTTTTGTGTTACCAAAGTATTGTGTTAGAGCTGCAATTATTCCACACAATATATAAAAAAATATAAATCTTTTATGACCTATTCTATCTTCTATGTTGTCTGCAAATATCCACAAATAAAGCATATTTCCAAGAAAATGTAACCATCCACCATGCATGAACATGGATGTAAAAATTGTTAAAATAGGATAAAATGTTGGCATATTAAAATCTGGATTAAACAAACTTGCGGGT
>CABZAL010000014.1 GCA_902523675.1 uncultured Alphaproteobacteria bacterium
AATTTCATATTTATTAAAAATTTGCCTACACTCAAAAAAACTATTAATGATAAAATAAGAAGATTTATGATTTTAATTGATCTAATTTACGAAAAAAAAAAAATTTTATCTTTATCTTTAATGAATCCACTCAATAAAATATTTCCTGAAGATAAAAATAACATAGATTTCGATAGAACATTTTCTAGACTAAATGAAATGAGGTCAGAAAAATATATATTTAAAAACATAAATAAAACAATAGATTTATAATAATGGACAATATTTTAGAAAAACATAATTTCCTTGAAAAGCAAATCCTTGAATTAAAGAAAGAAAAGAATGCTGTTATTTTAGCTCATTTTTATCAGGATGAAGAAATTCAAGATATTGCCGACTTCGTTGGAGATTCGTTAGATCTCTCCAGAAAAGCAGCAAATACAGAAGCAGATGTAATTGTATTTTGTGGGGTAAAGTTCATGGCTGAAGTTGCAAAAATACTAAGTCCATCAAAAATTGTTGTTTTACCCGATCTTAAAGCAGGTTGTTCACTAGAAGATTCTTGTCAGCCGAAAAAATTTGAAGAATTTAAAAAATTACATCCAGATCATAAAGTTATATCCTACATAAACTGTTCTGCAAAAATAAAAGCCTTATCAGATATAATAGTAACATCATCAAATGCTCAAAAAATAGTAGAGAATTTACCAACAGATGAAAAGATTATTTTTGCTCCAGATAAACATTTAGGAAATTACTTGAATAAATTAACTGATAGAAAGATGATTTTGTGGAACGGCTCATGTATAGTTCATGAGACATTCTCTGAAAAACAACTGATCAAGCTCAAAGTGAGGAATGATGATGCAGAGATATTAGCACATCCAGAATGCCCTGAGCAAATACTTAATCATGCAGATTATATTGGTTCAACTTCATCATTATTAAAAAGGGTTCAAGTTAGTGAGTATCAAAAATTTATAATAGCTACGGAACCTCACATAATTCATCAAATGAAGAAGAACGAACCAAACAAAACTTTTATTCCTGCACCAACTTCTGATGGCACGTGTTCTTGTTCAAATTGTCCTTACATGGAATTAAATACCATGGAGAAATTAAGAGATTGTTTATTAAAACTTTCTCCATCAATTCAGATGTCTGAAGAATTAATATTTTCTGCAAAGAAACCTCTACTTAAAATGTTAGAATTAAGTTAGAATGGAATATTCTGTTGCACTAGAAACAGCACACAAACTTTTAACAAATGAATTAAAAACTGATCTTGGATCAAAAAGTTTTAAAAATGATGTTACCTCTGAAGTTTTGATTAGCAATAAATCGATCAAAGCATGTTTTGTGGCAAGAACAAAAATTGTTTTATGCGGAATTAATTTTATTGAATCATTTATTAAAAGCTTAAAAAATGGAATTATTATTAAGTTATTCTACAAGGATGGTGATATTATAAAAGCTAATAAAAAAATTGCTTCGCTTCAGGGTGATGCAAAAAAGATACTTGCGTTAGAGAGAACACTACTTAATTTTCTGCAGCATTTAAGTAGCATTTCAACTACAACTTATTTTATAAAAGAAAAATTAAAAAATACCAGGATTCAACTTTTAGATACAAGAAAAACCATAACAGGACTAAGAGTTGTCCAAAAATATGCAACTCAAAAAGGAGGAGCAAAAAATCATAGGATGGGCCTTTATGACAAAATATTCATCAAAGATAATCATATTAAAATTGCCGGTGGCATTGAAAATATAAGAAATATTATCAATAGAAAAAATATCAGGGATTATATAATTGAATGTGATAATTATAATCAAGCAAAATTTTTCATAGAAGCGGGTGCAAAATATATTTTGTTAGATAATATGAAGATTAAAGAAATAAAAAAAATTCTAAAAATAAAATGCAAAAATGTTAAGTTCGAGGTAAGTGGTGGTATAAACGTTAGCAACATAAAAAAATTTATACATTTGAAAATACATTTTATATCTTTAGGAATTATAACTCAAAATCCTGAGCCAACTGATATTGGATTAGATATAATTTAAAAAATCTGATATTGTAGTTAACAAAAATTTAGATTTGTTCGATAAAATGAAAAAAATCAGTCTAATTGGAGCGGGTAATATTGGTGGAACATTAGCCTCTATTATTGCTGAAAAAAATTTGTGTGAGGAGATTTTACTAGTTGACATACTAGAAGGTTTAGCTCAAGGAAAAGCTATGGATCTTTCTCAAAGTAGAGCAATAAATGGTTTTTCTGCTAAATACATTGGCACTAGTAATTTTAGAGCCATACATAATAGTCAAGTTATTATAGTAACTGCTGGCGTAGCGAGAAAACCGGGTATGACAAGAGATGATCTAATTGAAATCAATTTTAAAGTTATGAAAGATATTGGTTCTGCAATTAAAACTTATAGCCCAAATGCATTTGTAATATGTGTTACGAACCCACTTGATGCAATGGTATGGACGCTAAAAAAAGTTAGTGGTTTAAAAAAGCAAATGATTGTTGGCATGGCAGGCACTCTTGATTCTTCAAGATTCAGATTTTTTTTATCTCAAGAACTCCAAATTTCAGAAAAATATATACAAACAATGGTACTTGGAGGACATGGTGATACGATGGTTCCGTTATTAAAATATACAACAGTTAGCGGTATTCCTTTACTTGAACTTATTGAAAAAAAATTTATTTCAAAGTCAAAAGTTCATGAAATTATTGAAAGAACAAGAAATGGAGGGGGTGAAATTGTAAAACTTTTAAAAAGTAGTTCAGCATTTTACGCGCCAGCAATAAGCACCATTGAAATAGCCGAATCTTTTTTAAAAAATGAAAAAAAACTGATTCCCTGTTCCTCATATCTTGAAGGTGAATACGGTGTTAAAGATTTATTTGTTGGTATTCCAGTCATTATTGGTAAAAATGGAGTTGAAAGAATTGTGGAGCTTAAATTTGATAGAGACGAAAAGGATAATTTCAATCACTCTGTAAGATCTGTTGTTGAATTGACTAAAAAATGTAAAAAACTTCTTGAGTAAGTTCTTTTTACTGGTTATTCTCACACACTTACAAATTGAAACTAAGGTTTATTATGGATATCCATGAGTATCAAGCTAAACAACTGATCTCTAAATTTGGTGTGCAAGTACCTGTTGGTGAAGTTATTTATCAGCCTCATGAAGCCGTAACAGTTGCATCTTGGCTAAATGAAGATGATGTGGTTGTCAAGTGCCAGATTCACGCAGGTGGCAGAGGTAGAGCTGGCGGAATAAAAATTTGCAAAGGTCAAGAAGAAATAATTGCCGAAGTTGATAGAATGATTGGAATGAAACTTGTTACACCACAAACGGGACCAGAAGGAAAAATTGTCAGTAGAGTCTATATCGAAAAAGCATACAATATCAAATCTGAGTTATATTTTTGTATAACTATTGACAGAGAAACTGGTGGCAACACAATAATAGCTTCAAAAAAAGGTGGGGTTAATATCGAAGAAGTTGCTGAGAAAAGTCCCCAAGATATTTTTAAAGTAAAATTGGGACCAGGAAACAAACTTCTTCTTCATCATGCTCGAACAATATCCTATGAATTAGGTCTTAAAGGCAAGATAGCAAGAGCAGCTCAAAAAAATTTTATAGCTCTTTATGAAGCATTTACTAACTTAGATTCTTCCTTATTAGAGGTAAACCCATTTGTCGTCACTGACAAAGAAGAAGTTGTTGCAGTTGATTGTAAAGCGTCGTTTGATGATAATGCTTTATACAGACAAAGACAAGTCGCTGAAATGAAAGATGATAATGAATATGATCCTTTAGAATTAGAAGCAGCAAGACATGATTTAAATTATGTAAAATTAGACGGTGATATTGGCCTTATGGTTAATGGAGCTGGGCTTTCTATGGCAACTATGGATATTATTAAATTCTATGGTGGCAAAGCAGCCAACTTCATGGATGTTGCCGGGGCAGCAACACCCGAAAGAGTTGCAGCGGCATTTAAATTAATTTACAGGGATAAAGACGTAGAAGGTATTTTAATAAATATATTTGGAGGTATGATGAGATGCAACGATATTGCTCAAGGTCTTGTAGATGCAGCGAAAGATGTGGGTTTAAATAAACCCTTAGTTGTAAGATTAGAAGGAACAAATGTCGAAATGGGAATGGAAATTCTAAAATCATCTGGTTTTCCAATTACACCAGTACCAACTATGGATCAAGCGGCAAGGGAAATTGTGCAACTGGTTAAAAAAAAGTAGCATGGCAGTATTAATAACAAAAGAAACTAAAATTATTTGTCAGGGTTTTACTGGCGCTCAGGGTACATTTCATTCCGAAAGAGCTATTGCATATAACACAAATCTTGTTGGAGGAGTAACCCCAGATAAAGGAGGAATGACACATCTTGACCTTCCGGTATTTAATACAATTGCAGAAGCTAAAAAAGTAACAAATTGTAATGCTAGTGGTGTTTTTGTTCCACCTCCTTTTGCGGCCGATGCAATATTAGAGGGAGTTGAAGCAGAATTAGATTTAATAGTTTGTATAACCGATGGAATACCAACAAGTGATATGCAAAGAGTAAGAAGAGAAATGAAAGGTTCAAAAACCAGATTGGTGGGTCCTAATTGTCCGGGAGTTTTAACACCTGGAGTTGGAAAAATTGGAATTATTCCTGGTCATATTTGTAAACCAGGAAGAATAGGTGTAGTCTCTAGATCTGGAACTTTATCATATGAATCAGCTGTACAAACATCCGAACTGGGGCAATCAACGATTATTGGCATAGGTGGTGATCCCGTTAATGGAACAAATTTTGTTGATGCTCTAGAACTTTTTTTAGATGACCCTGATACCGATGGTATAGTTTTAATAGGAGAAATTGGTGGAACAGCCGAAGTTGATGGAGCAGATTTTATTAAATCTTGGGGGAAAAAAATATCTAAACCGGTTGCGGGATTTGTTGCAGGTGCTGCCGCACCAAAAGGAAAAAAGCTTGGTCACGCTGGTGCAATAGTAAGTAGTGGAGATGAGACTGCTGATGCAAAAAAAGAGGCTCTTAAATCAGCGGGTGTTATTGTGGCAGAAACCATTACCACTATCGGAGATGCTATGAGAAAAGCAATGGAAAAAAAATAACTTGATTGAGGTATTATGAATAACGCAATAATTTCTTATTTAGGAGAAAATAAACCTAATTTGATTACAGACATAACAACACTGTTAACAGATTTGGGTGGAGAATTTTCCGGTGTTACTTTTGCCACTTTGGGTAGAGGGTGTGAGTTAACCATGGTTTATTCTCGAGAAGATGGTTTAGATATAAAAAAAATTAAAAAAGATTTAGAGGCTATAGAAACGTGCAAAAATGGTGAATTTAATGTTAAACTTTTTGAATTCAATACTGAGTCAGGTCCTACAACGAAAATAACACACAGAATAATTCTATCAGGAGAAGACAAAAAAGGTTTATTACACAAAATAATTAATACTCTTGATGAAAATTCAGCAGTAATCGTTAGAATGAATACCGAGAAAATAACGTTTCCAGAACACACTCAATATATATCGAGGTTTGCAATTTCTGTCAGAGAAGATAATGCTCCAAAATGTTTATCTGAAATAGTGAAAGTTGCAGGTGAGATGAAATTAACTTTTAGATATGAAACTTCTTGATTATCTTTTGGATCTTGGATGAAAGTTCTTTATTACCTCTTTAATTTTTTTTACACTTATTGAAGTATATTTTTGAGTTGTTGAAAGTGATTCATGGCCTAAAATCTTTTGAATTGATCGTAAATCAACGTAATTTTCTAAAAGTTGCGTTGCAAAACTATGTCGAAATGAATGGGGGGTTGTATTGTCAGGTAAAGATAATTTAATTCTTAAATTTTTAATTATCTTTTGAATAATAGATGGATGAAGTTTTTTTCCCCTTTCTCCCATAAAGATATAATGTTCGGGTTTATTTTCAAATGGCATTGATTCCAATAATTCATTTAAAAATTTTAATATTTCAGAAAAAACTGGTATTAGTCTATTTTTTTGACCTTTGCCTAAGATAGATATAAAATTTTCTGTTTTTAAATCACTTATTTTTAAATTCAATACCTCATTGATTCTCAGTCCGAAACCCCACATTAATAAAATTATAGAAAGATTTCTTTTTATAATCCAGGTTTCTTTATTATTTTTTAAAGATGAAATAATCTTTTCTACTTGAGAGGTAGAGAGTGGTCTAGGGAGAGACGTTAAGAATTTTGGAGAATTAATAGATAATACTTTTGAAAATTTTATATATTTTTTTCTGATTATAAATGTAATGAAACTCTTTAATGAAGACAAATATCGAGCATTACTTCTTTGGTTTATACCTTTTTCAATATTTTTAAAAAAAAAAGCTCTAACTGTTTTTTTATCTATTTTTTCAATGACTGAGATCGATAATTCTGAGTTTTCAAAATTTTTAAAAAAACCTAAAAAAAACTTTAAGTCAGATCGATAAGATTTAATTGTATTATATGAGAGTCGTTTTTCATATTTAAGCCAAATCAACCATTCATTAATAATATTTTGAATTTTATCCATAACAATTATTTTTAATATTTTTAAGATGCTGTTTAATAAATTCATGAAAAAAAGAAATTAATTCAGCGCCTTTATTTTTAAAAAATATTTTTTGTTTACTTCCAAGTGCAATTAATGAAGGTTCATTAAAAATACTTTCATCTAGAATACATAAGGCATTAGAGTAAATTTTATAAGGAATGGAGTTAAAAATTTCTAAATCATCATCTACTGCATCTAGTATAATTTTATTCTCATTCCCTGTAATTAGTCGAAGTTTTTCTTTTTCTATAAAAACACCTCCCAATTTTGTAATTTTTCTGTAAGAGGAAACTAATAATATAGAATCCACTCCAATTTCTTTAGTTAAATCCTTGGTCATGTACTCCACTAGGGTTTTAATTTCATTTATGCTTACCAAATTAATAATAGCTCTATGTAATTTCTCTTGAGTTAGAAAATTAAATCTTGCATTTTCAATAATTTTTCTTTGCTTGTTTTTTAATTTTTTAATGATCCAATCTTTGAAGGAAATTACTGAGTTGTTATCTTGACTAATATTAACATCAGGGAATTTTATCTTTTGAAGCACATGGGGGTTTTCAACAAAAAAATCAGGATTTTCTTCCAAAAGCTTTTGGATTTTTTGATTCTCTTTTTTTTTTTTTATCATTTTAAGTTATTTTATAAGATCATATTATAAATTGTTATAATTTTTTTATTTATCTATTTTTTATGATTATTGAAATTATTTTTCCTTTACCCATTAATAAATCCTTTTACTATAATAAAAATAATGATGTAAAAAAAATAAAAATTGGAAATCTAGTTAAAGCTGAATTTAGAAATAAAATAATTACTGGATTGGTCATAAATATTCATTTAGATAAAAAATCAGACAAACCACTTAAATCAATTATTTCAGTTTATGAAAATATCCTATTTAATAAAGAATTATTAAAAAGTTTAAAATTTTTTGCAAAATATTCTTGTAATTCTTATTCTTCTATGTTGAAACTTTTCTTGTCGGGGTTCAAAGATAATACAAAAGAATTACCAAAATTTTTAGCTTTAAAAAATAATTCGAAAATTAAACCCAGTTTAAGTTCAGAGCAAAACATAGTTGTAAAAAAAATTCTAAATTTAAGTAAAAAAAAATTTAATGCTGTTTTACTTGATGGAATAACTGGCTCAGGAAAAACACGAGTTTATATGCATGTTTTAATGAAATATATTCATAAAGGCTTGCAATCTGTTATACTTGTTCCAGAAAAAATTCTAACAAAACAATGGATTCAAGAATTATCAAATGACTTTGGAATAGTTCCGGAGATCTATCATTCATCAATTTCAAAAAAAGAAAAATATCGAATCTGGCTAGGGGTACATCTTGGTAAAATAAATGTTGTAATTGGCACAAGATCTGCTTTGTTTTTACCATTTCAAAACTTAGGTTTATTAATTATTGATGAAGAACACGATAGTTCATTTAAACAAGAAGAAGGAACAATATTAAATGTGAGGGATCTTGGAGTTGTAAGAGCAAAAAACTCAAATTCGCAAATTATCTTGAGTTCTGCAACACCTTCTCTAGAAAGTTTGTACAATGTAAAAAAAGAAAAATATATTAGATTTTGTTTAAATAAAAGAGTAAAAGGTTCAAAACTTCCAATTATTGAATTGATCGATTTAAGAAACGAAAACCAAAAAAACAAGTGGTTAACAAATACTCTGATATCAGAAATAAAAAAAACTCTCAAAGAAAAAAAACAATCTCTTATTTTTATAAATAAAAGGGGATATGCTCCAGTAACGTTATGTAAAAATTGTGGATATTCAAAAAATTGTATTAATTGTGATTTAGCTTTAGTCTTACATAAAAAAAAAGAGATGAATGGAGAGTTAATATGTCATTATTGTAATTACAGAGAAACATATTCCAATCAATGTCAAAAATGTGGCAAAACTGAACTTATTCCTATTGGTCCAGGCATAGAAAGAATATTTGAGGAGGTCAAAGAAACTTTTATCAATTCAAAAATTGCAATGTTATCAAGTGACAAAATTAAAGATCAAAAACAATTGAATAATATTATTAATCTTATTTTTGAGAACAAAATAGATATAATAATTGGAACCCAAATTACAGCTAAAGGTCATCATTTTCCAAACTTAAAAACAGTAGGAATTCTAAATATTGATAACTTACTTAATAGTTTTGATTTGCGCTCAGCAGAAAAATCATTCCAACTTCTCACTCAAGTTTCTGGTAGGGCAGGAAGAGAGAAAACAAAAGGAAAAGTTTTTATACAAACATATCAACCTAAACATCCAGTTTTCAATGCGATTTTAAGTGATCAAAAAGATTTATTTTTAAATTGGGAATTTATTCAAAGACAAAAAAATCATCAGCCACCTTTTTCAAAATTTATATCAATTGTTATTAACCATAAAATTGAAAATATCGCAATGAGAAATAGTAGGCAGATTTTTATAAAGTTAAGGAAGTTGTTTAAGGATATTATCTGTATTGGTCCTTCTCCAGCACCCCAGTACAGGCTTAGAAATAAATTTAGATGGAGAATTCTAATCAAACATGATTTGAATTATTTTAAACAAAATGAACTTAAAAAATTTCTTACAGATATTAAAAAAGATAATTCCTTAAAAATTGATGTTGATCCAATAAGCTTTTTTTAAATAAATTAATTTTTAGATTATTGAATAGTTTCAATACTTGTGATAGACAATGTTTTTTAATTAATTTTTATAAAGTAAGCTAGTTGGCAACCGATTCTTTAAATAATAATGAGTTATGCAGAAGATACGCATTAGCCCTTTTTTCTATTGGAGAAAAAAAAAAGGAGATACAAAAATATGTTGAAAACTTTAAAGTCTTACATTCAACAAAAAATAAGCATAATGAGCTAAATGATTTTTTTAATAACCCTTTACTAACGACAAAAAAAAAGGTTGTAGTTTTAGACAAAATCTCAAAAAAATTAAAATTTCAAAAATTATTTTCAAACTTTCTTAAAGTTGTAGCCAAACACAATAGATTATCTCAGTTAAGTACAATTAACAAACATTTTGATGAAATTATTCAAACTAAGAATAATAAAATAAATGTAGAGGTTGTCACTTCAATTGAAATCAGTAAAGATATAAATAAAAAATTAGTCAAAAAACTTGAAAAACAAACCAAAAAAAAAGTAAATTTAGAAAATAAAATTGATCAAAATATTCTTGGAGGGATAATAATCAAAATTGGATCCATAATGATTGATTCATCACTAAGAACGAAACTAGAAAAATGTAAATTTTCTATGAAAGGTAACGGATAACAAATGAATATAGATGCTTCAGAAATTTCAGAGATACTAAAAGAAGAGATAACAAATTTTTCCGACAGTGCTGAGGTATCAGAGATCGGAACCGTTCTAACAGTTGGCGATGGTATTGCGAGAGTTTATGGTTTAGACAATGTTCAAGCTGGTGAAATGGTTGACTTTCCCGGAAATATTAAAGGAATGGCTTTAAATCTTGAAGAGGATAATGTCGGAGTAGTTATTTTTGGAGATGATAGATCAATAAAAGAAGGAGATGTTGTAAAAAGGACTGGTAATATCGTTGAAGTTAAAGTTGGGAGAGGACTTCTTGGAAGAGTAGTTGATGGCCTTGGAAATCCAATAGATGGAAAAGGGGAATTAAAAAATGTAGAAAATAAAAGAGTTGAAATTAAAGCTCCTGGTATAATACCTAGAACCTCAGTAAGTGAACCAATGCAAACTGGAATTAAAGCCATTGATAGCCTAATTCCAATTGGAAGAGGTCAAAGAGAATTAATTATTGGAGATCGTCAAACTGGTAAAACCTCAGTAATTGTTGATACCATTCTTAATCAGAAACAAATTAATCAAGATAAAGAAGAGTCGGAAAAATTATTCTGTATTTATGTTTCCATAGGACAAAAAAGATCAACTGTTGCACAAATTGTCAAAACTCTTGAAGATTATGATGCACTTGAATATTCAATTGTTGTAGCAGCAACCGCCTCTGATCCGGCTCCACTTCAATTTTTAGCTCCATACACTGGTTGTGCAATGGGGGAATATTTTAGAGATAATGGTATGCATGCGGTTATTTTTTATGATGATTTATCAAAGCAAGCTGTAGCTTACAGGCAAATGTCACTTTTACTCAGAAGACCACCGGGAAGAGAAGCATACCCAGGAGATGTTTTTTATGTTCATTCAAGACTTCTAGAAAGAGCAGCAAAAATGAGTGAAAAAAATGGCGGAGGTTCATTAACAGCTCTTCCTGTAATTGAAACACAAGCCGGCGATGTGTCAGCTTACATACCTACGAATGTAATTTCGATTACTGATGGACAAATTTTTTTAGAAACAGAACTTTTTTTCAAGGGTATTAGACCTGCAGTTAATGTTGGGTTGTCAGTGAGTAGAGTAGGTTCTGCAGCACAGATTAAAGCAATGAAACAGGTTTCGGGTTCCATAAAACTAGATCTGGCACAATTTAGAGAAATGGAGGCTTTTTCTCAGTTTGCTTCTGATCTAGATCAATCTACAAGAAAGCTTTTAGATAGAGGTAGAAGATTAACTGAAATACTTAAACAACCACAATATTCACCCCTAAAGGTTGAAGAACAAGTTGTTGTTATTTTTGCTGGTGTAAATGGGTTTCTAGACAATATTGAAATCAATGCAGTTACCAAATTTGAAAATGACCTTCTTAATGAAATCAATTCTACTGGTAAAAAAATACTCGACAGTATCAGAAATGAAAAAAGTTTATTGCCAGAAACAGAAATTCAACTTAAAGAATTTATTCTTGAAATTTCTAAAAAATATAATCAGGAATCAAATTAATGCCTAGTTTAAAAGATTTAAGAAATAGAATTTCAAGTGTTAAGTCTACTAAAAAAATTACTTCAGCAATGAAAATGGTTGCAGCAGCCAAATTAAAAAAAGCACAGGATAATGCAATAGAGGCTAGGCCCTATACGGAAAGAATGAAAAGTATAATAGAATCGCTAAAAAATAATTTATTAACTGAATTCCCTACCCCATCTTTGATTTCTGGAACGGGAAAAAATGACACTACACTGTTGATAGTCTGCTCAGCGGACAGAGGATTATGTGGTGGATTTAACAGCTCAGTAATAAAATATTCCAAAAAGGTTGCTAAAGAAATTACAAAAAATGGTGACAATGTATCTTTTATGTTTATTGGAAAGAAAGCTGGTAATGCAATGAAAAGAGAATTCAAAAATGATACGTTAGATATTTTTTCAGAAGTTGCTAATCCAACTATAGATTTTAATTTAGTCCAAAAAATAAGAGATAAATTAATAAAATATTTTAATGAAAATTATTTTGATAGATGTTTTTTAATTTATACTAAATTTAAAAGTGCCATTTCTCAGGAAGTTGTAAAAACACAAATAATTCCTCTAAAAAAAGAAAGTGATAACAGTAATGAGAAACTTTCTTATGATTTTGAACCATCAGAGGAAGAGATATTAGAGGAAATTATTCCTAATAATATTGCAACGCAAATATTTACAGGTTTGCTAGAAAGTTTGGCAAGCGAGCATGGTGCAAGAATGACAGCTATGGACAACGCAACTAGAAACGCTAATGACAAAATAGAGGACTTAACAATGTTCTATAATAGATCTAGACAAGCTGTCATAACCAAAGAATTAATAGAAATAATATCAGGAGCTGAAGCTATTTAATAGGAGGAAAGATGAGTACGAACATTGGAGAAATAAAGCAGATTTTAGGTGCTGTGATTGATGTAAGTTTCAAAGATCAATTACCAGAAATTTTAAATGCTCTCACGGTTGAACACGAAAACAAAGAACTTGTATTAGAAGTTGCGCAACATTTAGGAGAAAATACAGTTAGGACAATTGCAATGGACTCTACAGATGGATTAGTTCGAGGACAAAAAGTAAGTGATACAGGTAAACCAATCACAGTTCCTGTTGGCCCAGAAACACTTGGTCGAATACTAAATGTTGTGGGTGAACCAATTGATGAAAGAGGATCGATAAAAACTAAATTGAAATCACCAATACATAAATCTGCGCCTGAATTTATTGATCAATCTACAGAAACTGAAATCTTGGTAACAGGTATAAAAGTTGTTGATCTACTTGCTCCTTATTCCAAGGGAGGAAAAATAGGATTATTTGGTGGAGCCGGTGTAGGCAAAACAGTTTTAATAATGGAATTGATAAATAACATTGCAAAAGGTCATGGTGGTTACTCTGTATTTGCTGGCGTTGGGGAAAGAACACGAGAAGGGAACGATTTATATCATGAAATGATGGAATCTGGAGTTATTAAATTAGATTCCAACGATTCAAAAGCAGCACTCGTTTACGGTCAAATGAATGAGCCACCAGGCGCAAGAGCCAGAGTTGCGCTCACTGGATTAACACTAGCAGAATATTTTAGGGACGAGGAAGGTCAAGATGTGCTTTTTTTCGTTGATAATATTTTCAGATTTACACAAGCTGGTTCTGAGGTTTCAGCTCTCCTTGGAAGAATACCCTCTGCAGTTGGGTATCAACCCACACTTTCAACAGATATGGGTGCATTACAAGAAAGAATAACCTCGACAAATAAGGGTTCAATTACTTCTGTTCAAGCGATTTATGTTCCAGCAGATGATTTAACAGATCCTGCTCCTGCAACTTCTTTTGCCCACTTAGACGCAACAACAGTTTTATCGAGACAAATTGCTGAACTCGGAATTTATCCCGCAGTTGATCCTCTAGATTCAACTTCAAGAGTACTCGATCCTAGAGTTGTAGGAGAGGAACATTACAATGTGACTAGAAGAGTTCAGGAAACACTTCAACAATATAAATCACTTCAAGATATTATTGCTATTCTTGGGATGGATGAACTATCTGAAGAAGATCAATTAGTTGTCAGTAGAGCGAGAAAAATCCAAAGATTCTTATCTCAACCATTTCATGTTGCAGAAGTTTTTACTGGAACACCAGGTGTTTTTGTAAATCTAGATGATACAATAAAAGGGTTCAAAGGTCTGGTTGAAGGTAACTTCGATGATCTACCTGAATCTGCATTTTATATGGTAGGTACAATTGAAGAAGCACTAGAAAAAGCTAAAAAAATGTCTGAAAGTAATTAAATTATGCTTACTGAAATTGTTTGTCCTAATAAATTATTTTTTTCAAAAGATGTTGAATTCGTTATACTTCCTGGTGCCGAAGGAGACTTTGGTGTATTAAATCACCATAGTCCTTTGATTTCGAATTTAAGGTCAGGTTTAATTTATATGTACTTAGAAAATAGAATAATTAATATTTTTTTCATCAAGCAAGGTGTTTGCCAAATAACTCAAAATAAATGTATTATATTAACAGAGCGAGCTGAGGACACTAAAGATTTAGACTTGTCTGATGAAAAAATAGATGATGAAGAGTATTTAAAACTCAAAAAAACAATCATAAACAAAAAATATTATAATTAATTATACAAGTCCTTAAATATTTCTAAAATTTTTTTGTATAATTCACGTTTAAATGGAATTACACTCTTCATTATTAGCTGAGGCTTTACCCACTTCCAATCAGTAAACTCAGGGTTTCTCGTATTTAAATTTATTTCATTTTCTTTACCAACAAATTTGCAAGCAAACCATTTTTGGGATTGACCTAAGTATTGTCCCTTCCAGATTTTTCTCACAAGCCCCTTTGGTATGTTATAACTAAGCCAGTCTTTGCTAGTTCCAATAATTTTAATATTATTTGTACCTATTTCCTCTAACAGCTCTCGCATCATTGCTTCTTTTTCACTTTCTCCAGAATCAATTCCCCCTTGGGGCATCTGCCAAAAGTTATTTTTTACATCTAATCTTTTTCCTACCCAGACATGCTTGTTTTGGTTTAGAAGAAATACACCAACTCCTTTTCTATAACCTAAATTCATTTACTAATTTTTTTAGAAGTTTTTTGTAATATTAAGTGCTGCAATCAAGTCAAAAGCCCTCATAAGTTGATAATCACTTACTTCAGCAGATTTCTTTTTTTCAAAATCATTAGTATTGATTTGTTCATTTTCTATAGAATTCTTTAAATCAGATTCTTGTCTACTATTTGTAACAATAGGCTTAAGCTCTGACTGTTCAACTAGTATATCAGGATTGATACCTGTTTGTTGTATAGATTTACCGGAAGGTGTATAATATTTTGCTGTCGTCAATTTGATTGCCACATTCTCGCCTGAAGGTAGAATTGTTTGAACTGATCCTTTGCCAAATGATTTAGTGCCCATAATTATAGCTCTTTTATGGTCTTGTAAAGCACCAGCTACAATTTCTGAAGCTGATGCACTTCCTTGGTTAATAAGGACCACCAAAGGCAATCCATCAGTAAGATCTGATTTAACTGCGCTATATCTATTTGTATCGCTATCATTTCTACCTCTTGTCGATACAATTTCTCCTTTTTCAAGAAAAATATCCGTCACTGATATTGCTTGATCTAATAATCCACCAGGATTATTCCTTAGATCTAAGATGTAACCAATGAGCTGGTCGTCACCACTTTTAAATTTCTTTATGGCTTTTTTAATCTCATCATCAACTCTTTGATTGAAAGATGAGACTCTAATATATCCAATTTCATTTTCAATTCTTGACTTCACAGATTTAAGTTCAATGATAGCTCTAACAATTTCAATATCTAAATTTTCATTTTCATTTCTAACAACTTTAAGCTTAATTTTCGAACCGACTTTTCCTCTCATTAGGCTTACAGCCTCAGATAAAGTCATACCTAAAACTGGTTCGCCGTCTAAGTGAGTAATCATATCACCCGCCATTATTCCAGCTTTTGAGGCAGGCGTATCATCGATAGGAGAAATAACTTTAACAACTCCATTTTCCAATGTGACCTCAATTCCCAATCCACCAAACTCTCCTTTAGTTTGGACCCTTAATTCGTCTAATTCTTCTGTATTTAAATAGGTTGAATGAGGGTCAAGAGAAGTCAGCATACCTTCAATTGCTGATTCAATTAGATCTTTAACTGTAACATCTTCTACATAATTATTTTTAATCTTTTCAAAAGCCTCTCCAAAAAGATTTAAATACTTGTAAACTTCTTTTTTTTGATCACTTTCATCGTTTGCTAAAACATTTTTAAATAAAAATGATGCAAGAAAGACAAATATAACAAAATTTATTTTTTTCATATTTCAATTATGCCCCTTTTTTATAAAATCTCAACTTCTCTTTTTGGATCTACTGGTTTACCCTTAAACCTTAATTCAAAATATAACCTTTTTTTCTTATTGTTAAGATAATTTTTCGCAATAGGTTCTCCAACTAAGACTTCATTACCTGAATAAGTCAAAATTTCATCCATACCAGCAAGGATTGAGTGATATTCATTTTTATTCTCTATTATTATCAAATTGCCATAACTTCTAAATTTTCCAGCAAAAACAATTACACCATTAAGAGGTGAAACAATATATGGATCATCATTACTTTCAAATGTTAAACCATTTACATAATTTGCATTATCATTAACTTGTTTGAAATTTGAAATTATGTTGCCCTTAATGGGAAAAATTATTTTTTTAGATTTAAGATTAACATCTTTATTTTTTTTTGCGGAACTAACACCCGTTACTAATTCGTTAATATTCTTAACTTTATTTTTAATTTTTTTTTGTTTTTTTACAAAAACAACGCTCTTTGGGTTCTTTTTTTGAAGTTTACTTTTTTTTTTTAATTCTTGTGCAAGTTTTATTTTAGAGTTTTCTAACTTTGAGATTTCAGTATTTAAAATACTGATTTTATCATTAAGCTGTAAATTTAAAAACTCGGATTTATCAATTCTTTCTAGAAAAATGTTTATATCATTTTTGATTGCTTCTAAAATAAAGGTCATTATTATTTTATCACCTAGAAGATTATTCTCACCTTTAATTAAATTTTTAAGAAATTTTTGTTCAGGACTTTTTATCATTTTTTTATTTAGCAATAAAATTATATTTTCTGCTAAATTTTCTTCATCATTTATATATTTATTGAATATTAGTTGACTTTGTTTATTTTTTTTAATTTCAATTTCTAAGTTAAAAATTGATTTTTGAGTTTGAATTATATTTTTATGAATTTCAATTGTTTTAATTTGAATGGCTTTTAACTGTTCTTGAGAAACAAAATCCTTTTCTTTAGCTTTTAAAACTGAAATAGATAGAAAAATTATAAAGAGAAAATAAGTGTACTTCATTATTATAATATTAGTGATTCTCCTGACATTTCATTAGATTTCTCTATACCCATTAAATCTAAAATTGTCGGTGAAATATCTGCCAAAGACCCATCCTTTAATTCAATCTCATCTTGACAACAAATGATAAATGGAACAGGATTTAAGGTATGGGTAGTGCAAGGTTGATTGAGCGAATCAATCATACAATCTGCATTTCCATGATCTGATGTAAGGATTAACAAATAATCTTCTTTCTTACACAATTTGTGAAGATTACCAATACAAGCATCAATGGTTTCTGTTGCTTTAATTGTTGCAGAGATTTTTCCTGAATGACCTACCATATCTGTATTGGCATAATTAATAACAATGAAATCGTACTTATTAGATTCAATTGCTTTTATCGATTTTTCTGTAACCTCGAAAGCTGACATTTCTGGTTTAAGATCATATGTTTCAACTCGTGGAGACGGAACCAAAGTTCTATGTTCTCTAGAAAATTCTTTTTCAGTTCCACCATTAAAAAAATAAGTTACATGCGCATACTTTTCGGTTTCTGCAATACGTAATTGGTTGAATTCATTTTTCGATAATACCTCACCTAATGTATTTTTTATAATTTGAGGTTCAAAAATTGGCTTAATAAATTTTTTTAATCTCCTAGAATATTCAATCATTCCTAATGCTAAAGAAAAGTTAAATTTGTTTTTTCTTTCAAATTCATCAAACATATCATTAAAGCAAGCGGATAATATTTCCCTTACTCTATCGGCCCTAAAATTCGTAATCAAAAATCCATCGCCTTTCTTAATACCTTCAAAACCTTTCATACAAGACGGAATAAAAAATTCATCAGTAAGTTGTTTTTTATAGCTTAATTCTATTTCTTTAATTGGATCTTGAAAATTCTTGGTTGAGATACCTTCAAAAATTGCTCTGTATGCCTTTTCAACTCTATCCCATCTATTGTCTCTATCCATTGCATAATATCTACCGACTAAAGTTGAAATTTTAAAATTTTTATTATGTTTAATTTTTTTTATAAGCCTTTTTATCGAATCAATACCGCTATTTGGAGAGCTATCTCTACCATCTAAAATACAGTGTATAAAGACTTCTTTTTTTTCTTCTTCAAAAATATCTAAAAGTGAAAATAGGTGATCTTCATGTCCATGAACTCCTCCTTTTGATAACAAACCAAGTAAATGGATCCTACTAGCTTTTGAATTTAGATCTAATATGGCTTTTTTATTTTTTAAATCACCTAATTTTATTGATTCATTAATTCTTAATATGTCTTGAAGTAAGACCCTTCCAGAACCAATACACATATGACCTACTTCAGAATTTCCAAATTGACCTTTTGGTAAACCTACATCATTTTCAGAGGCTCCAAGCTTACAATGCGGATATGTTTTAAAAATTTCATCTAAATTTTTTGTTTCTGCTAATGAAATAGCATTTTCAGAGGATCTAGGAGCTAATCCAAAACCATCCATTATACATAAAACGATTTTTTTTTTTTTTAAAGAATTCATTTGTGATACGGATGATTATTTATGATACAAAATGCTCTATAAATTTGCTCAATCAGCATAATTCTGACCAAAAGATGTGGCCATGTTTGGTGTCCAAAAGACATGATTTCAAATTGTTTGATAAAACTTTCATCAAAACCGTCAGGTCCGCCAATTAGAAAAATAATCTTCTTGCAGCCATTTGATATTTTTTGACTAATATTTTTTGAAAAATTTTCACTTGAAACAGTCACTCCACATTTATCTAAAACAATTACATTCGTATATGGATCATCACAAAATAGCAGAATTTTTTTTTTTAGAAAAGAATTTTTCTTTACATAATCTTTAACTTTAATTTCTTCTAAAATGATTTTGTTTGTTATCCTTTTCATGTAATGACAAAAAATTTTTTCATAAGGACAACTTCTAGAAAATTTTCCTATAGATATTATTTTTAACTCCATACTATCCAAACTTTTTTTTTTCGTCAGGTGCTTTATCACTCCAAATTTTTTCCAAATTATAAATCTCTCTAATAGTAGGCTTAAAAACGTGGAGGATTATGTCACCAAAATCAATTAGTGCCCATTCTGATAATGTTGTACCCTCAATAGAAATAATATGTTTTTTTAGTTTTTTACATAAATTAGTAACAATCGAGTTTACATGCCGAGATGAATTACCGTCTGCAATAACCATATAATCAGCTATTGAAGTTCTTTTTTGAATATCTAAGATCTGAATATCAATTGCTTTAAGATCATTTAGAGCATCTTTAATTTTTTTTAAGAGCTCTTCAACATTTAACGATTTGTTCATTTTTTATTATTATATTCGTTTATTTGTGATGATGAAACATGTTTCGACCAACCTGTTAAAAAAATCCATCTAGGATGTTTCATTTTTCTAAAAATACTTACTTGATTTGAACGAATTCTTTTTGTTTTAAAGAAACTAAAGCTTGAATTTTTAAGAATATTTAATGTGTAATATGGTCTATCAAAAATTGCTATTGGAATGTTATTTATAATAAACCTCCAATCTTTCCACAAATGAAATTTATCTAAATTATCAATACCCATCAGCCAGATAAAGTTTGTATTAACATAGTTTTTTTTTAGAAATAAAATTACATCTGAAGTGTACTGTGTGTTAAGTCTGTTTTCTATATCCGAAACAACAATCCTATGATGATTAATAAAACTTTTTACTTTACAAAATCGTTTATTAAACTCAGTTATTTGTTTATTTTTCTTTAAAGGGTTTGACGTAGATACGACCCACCAAATCTCGTCTAATTTCAGCAAATGAAGGGCTCGGATGCTTATCCTTAAATGACCAAAATGAGGGGGGTCGAAGGTTCCACCCAAAATTCCAATATTCTTTTTTAATTTTCTATGTTTACGATTATAAATTGATTCACGGTCTAATTTGACCATTTCCTCTCACCTTATATTTGAAACTTGTAAGTTGAGATACTCCCACAGGACCTCTTGCATGAAGTTTCGATGTTGATATACCAATTTCAGCTCCCATTCCAAACTCACCTCCATCCGCAAATTGAGTTGAAGTATTATGCATGACAATACCACTATCCACTTTATCCAAAAAAAAATCTACGCTTATCTTATCTGAAGAAATTATGGAATCTGTATGTCCTGATCCGTATTTGTTTATATGATTAACAGCTTCCCTCACACCTTTTTGAATTGTTTTAATCGAAATTATTGAATCAAGATATTCTGTACTCCAATCCTTTTCAGTAGCTTTTATAATTGATTTGTCGTACTTACACACCGCGTCATCTCCAATAATATCGCAATTGTTTTGTTTTAATAACTTAATAATTTCTGGTAAGTGCGTGTCAAGAATCTCTTGATCTATTAATAAAGTTTCAGTTGCTCCACAAATACCAGGTCTTCGCATTTTCGCATTAACAACAATTTTTGCGGCTTCTTTAATTTCTGAAGATTTTTGAACATATGTATGACATATTCCATCTAAATGACGAAACACTGGAACTCTACTTTCGTTGATAACTCTTTCAATCAATGATCTTCCACCTCTTGGAACAAAAACATCTACATATTTATCCATTCCTAAAAGAATTCCGACTGCATCTCTGTCAATGGTTGGTATTGTTTGTAACGTGCCTAATGGCAATTTACATTCTTTATAAGATTCATTAATAATTTCAATAATTTTTGTTGATGAATTAAAACTTTCAGATCCTCCCCTTAATATCGTAGCATTACTTGATTTCAAGCATAATGCTGCAGCATCAGCTGCAACATTTGGTCTTGACTCATAAATCACTCCAATCACTCCTAAAGGAACAGAAACTTTTTGAATTAATAGTCCGTTAGGTCTTTCCCATTCTGATAATATTTTTTTTACTGGGTCGTCCAATTTTATTATTTCCAAAATTCCATCTACAATTGAATCAATTCTATCATTATCAAGTAGTAATCTGTCAATTAAAGATGAAGCTAATTTTTTCTGTTTAGCTTTAGCTAAATCAACTTTATTAGCTGCAATTATTTCTTTGCTTTTTTTTTTAATATTCTCTGCAGCTTTACCTAGAGCTTCATTCTTTACTGCAGTATCTAAAAGCGCAAGATCGTAAGACGCTTCTTTTGCTTTTTTTCCAATTTCCAAAATTTCTTTTTTTATATCCATATTATTTTATTTTATCATCTAAAATGAAATTATCTCTATGAATTATTTCATCTCGACCAGAATAACCAAGTATTTTAAAAATTTCTGGAGTTTTTTTCCCTTTAATCTTTATTATTTCATCAGAATCATAAGAAACAACTCCTCTTCCAATTAATATTTTTTTTTCTGATCTGATTTCGACGATATCACCCCTCGAAAATTTTCCTATTATTTTTAGAATTCCTGAAGGTAATAAACTTGATCCACTTTTAATAGCAAGGAGGGCACCCTTATCAATAATAACTTCACCGAAAACTTTGTAACTAGATGCCAGCCACCTTTTAAAATGACTAAGTTTTTTTTTCTTAGAAATAAACCAAGTTCCATTTTCATTCCCATTATTAATTATTTTTTTAATTGGGTTTTTTATTTTTCCAGAGCAAATGATAGTATTACATCCAAAATTCATGGCAATTCTTGCTGCTTCAATTTTTGTAGACATACCACCAGATCCATATAGATTTGTGTCACTTGATGCCATCTTTTTTATTTTATTACTTATCTCTAGAACTTTTGGAATAAATTTAACTTTTTTATTTTTAAAAGGATTTTTTTCATATAAACCCTTTACATCACTAAGAAGTATTAAACTATTAGCATCACTAATTTGAGCAACAATTGCAGCTAGTCTATCATTATCGCCAAATTTTAATTCATCAGTTGCAACTGAATCATTTTCATTTATTACCGGAATAACACCATATTCTAAAAGTGTATTGATAGTTTCTCTAACATTAAGATTTTTTTTTCTATCCTCTATTTCCGAAAAAGTAAGTAGTATTTGACTCACTTTAATTTTTTGTTTTTTAAACGATTTTATAAAATTTTGCATTAATATGTTTTGTCCACAAGAAGCACATGCTTGTTTTTCATTAATTTTTAGAATTTTAAAGTCTTTAATGTCTAAATATTTCTTTCCTAATGAAACAGCTCCGGATGCAACCAGTAATACGTTTACTTTTCTTTCTCTTAAATACTTTATTTCTTTTGCAAATGAATCTAACCAAACATAATCAAATTTGTGGTTATTAAAAAGCAATGAGGATCCTACTTTTATAACTACTAATTTCGAATCTAAAATTGAAAACTTATTAATCATTACTTCATCTAAATAATTCTAATATTTGCTCAATCAATTCTTTTATTCCTAATTTAGTTTTACAAGATATCACGTTATTTTTTTGTTTAAAAATTGCTTTTAAATTTTTTAATTTTTGATATTTTTCCTCTTCATTTATTAAATCTGATTTGTTAAAAACCAGAATTTCTTTTTTTGAGCCCGTAATATTACCGTATTTCAATAATTCTTTTCTTATAGTATTGTAATCGGATAAAATTTGATCTGTGGTGTATGATATATCACACATATGAATTATATATTTACATCTTTCTATATGCGCCAAGAATTTATGACCAAGTCCAATTCCGTCAGATGCTCCTTTTATCAGGCCGGGTAAATCTGCAATTATTACATCTTTTTCGCTTGATCTGACAACACCTAGCTGAGGTTTAAGAGTAGTGAATGGATAATTTCCTACTTTTGGATTGGCTGAAGATAAACGTTTAAGTAGCGAGGATTTACCAACATTTGGCAGGCCTACAATTCCAATATCTGCTATTAATTTTAACCTTAACCATATCCACTTTTCCTCACCTATTTTCCCACTCTCAAATTTTCTTGGCGCCCTGTTCGTTGATGTTTTGAAATTATAGTTACCTTTTCCCCCTGATCCTCCCCTAGCAATTAAAAATGAATCTCCTGGCTCTTTAAAATCTTTTATTAAATTTTTTTTATTTTCTGAAAATATTTGTGTTCCCACTGGCACTTCAACAGTTAAGTTTGAACCATTAGAACCAGTTTTTTTTTTCCCAGAACCGTTTTTACCAGCTCTTCCATAGAAATGTTGTTTATACCTAAAGTCAATCAGGGTATTAAGATTTTCATATGATTTAATATATATGCAACCTCCTTTTCCACCATCACCTCCATCTGGACCACCCTTAGGAATATTTTTTTCTCTTCTAAAACTTAGACAACCGGAACCACCATTACCTCCTTTTAAAAAAATTTTAGCCTCATCAAGAAACTTCATTTCTTTACCTAGTCAAAAAGTTCGATAGTTTTTATTTAGTCTGAAGAAGGAACTACATTCACGAAAGTTTTACCCTGAGCTTTTTTTTTGAAAAGAACATTTCCTTTTTCTAGGGAAAATATAGTGTGATCTTTTCCTATTCCAACATTGTTTCCCGGATGATACTTTGTTCCTCTTTGTCTTATAATTATATTTCCTGGTACTACCGATTCTCCTCCAAATTTCTTTACACCAAGTCTTCTACCAGCTGTATCTCTTCCATTTCTTGTACTTCCACCTGCTTTTTTGTGTGCCATAATTTAATCCTTAGATTTTGTTTTTTGTTTGTTAGTTTGTTCTCGCTTTTGATCAGGTGTAACCGAAAGATTTTTTTTTGAGTCTAGTGAAAGTTCCTCAACTCTTATCAGAATAACACTTTGTCTATGACCAATTTTTCTCCTGTAGTTGTGTCTTCTTTTTTTTTTGAAAATAATAACTTTTTCATCTTTTACAATATCAAGTATTTTTACTTTAACATATGCATCTTTAATAAAAGGAGAACCTAATGTGATTTCGTTGTTTTCATCTGAAAATAAAGATATATTTTTAAGTTTTATTATATCATCCTTTTTACAATCAAAACTCTCAAGCTTTAACACATCACCTTTCTTTGCTTTATATTGTTTTCCACCATTTACAAAAATTAAAAACATAACCAATCCTAAAATTGTTATTTATACATGTAAATTTAAGAAATAAAAGTATTATTTAGATTTTAAAAGATTTTTATTTTCAATGAAAAAAATTGTTATATTGCTTATTAAATGAGATTTTGATATTAGTTTATCGAATTTTAGTTTTAATTAATTCAGTTCTTATGAAAAATATTGTTATTACTTCAGCTAAAAGAACTCCAATAGGAAAATTTCTTGGCGGTTTAAGTAACTTTTCGGCTTGTGAGCTAGGAAAAATTTGTATAGAAAACGTAATTCAAGATTCTCAATTAGAAAAGAAGCAAGTTGATGAAATCATAATGGGGCAGGTCTTGACAGGTGGTTCTGGGCAAAATCCAGCTAGACAAAGCTCATTTTTAGCTGGTATACCTGAAGATAAAAGCGCTCTAACTATTAATCAAGTTTGTGGTTCTGGATTAAGATCAATATCTTTAGGTGCACAGTCTATAATTACTGGTCAATCAGAAATTGTTATTGCTGGTGGTCAAGAATCAATGAGTAACGCGCACCATACCTCAAACCTTCGAAACGGAATAAAGATGGGGGATGGTGAGCTCAAGGATTCTATGATAATTGATGGTTTGTGGTGCGCAATGAATGATTATCATATGGGAATTACAGCAGAAAATGTTGCTGAAAAATATAAGATATCAAAAGATGCTCAAGATCAATTTGCAACTGAATCCCAAAACAAAGCTGAATATGCGCAAAAAAATTCCAAATTTAAAGATGAAATCATACCAATAAAATATCAAAGAAAAAAAGATGAAATAGAAATTGCGTCAGATGAATTTCCTAGACATGGTTCAACTTTTGATGCCATTAATAAACTTAAACCTGTTTTTAAAAAAAACGGTAGTGTGTCAGCTGGGAATGCATCTGGCATTAATGATGGTGCTGCAGCTGTATGTTTAATGAGTGAAGAAAAGGCAAAATCACTAAATCTTTCACCATTAGCAAAAATAATTTCATGGGCTACAGTTGGCGTAGATCCAACAATTATGGGAATTGGACCAATAAATGCTGTAAAAAAAGCATTAAGTATTGCCAATTGGAAAATTGGAGATCTTGATTTAATTGAAGCTAATGAAGCATTTGCAGCACAAGCACTGGCAGTAAGTAAAGAACTAGACTGGGATATGAAAAAAGTAAACGTTAATGGTGGAGCTATAGCGTTAGGTCATCCTATTGGAGCGTCTGGTGCAAGAATTTTGATAACACTTATCCATGAATTAAAAAATCGAAATAAGAAAAGAGGTCTTGCTACTTTATGCATCGGTGGGGGACAGGGTATAGCAATGTGTGTAGAGAGGAGTTGATTTATGAAAAAGGTTGCATTGGTAACAGGAGGAACTCGAGGAATTGGGGAGTCCATTTCAAAATTACTCAATGAAAATAATTATACTGTTATTGCATCCTATAATAGTAATGATGAAGCAGCTCAAAAATTTGCTTCTAAATACGAAATTGAAATAGAAAAGTGGGATGTAAGTTCTTACGAAGAGACAAAAACAGCAATTGAAAAGATTAAATCTAAGTATGGACAAATTAATATATTGGTTAATAACGCAGGTATTACTAAAGATGCACCTCTTCACAAAATGAAAAAAGAGAAATGGGATGCTGTAATTAACGTGAATCTAAATTCAGTTTTTAATTTAACGTCCAATGTTATTAATGATATGAGAACTAATGGCTTTGGAAGAATAATTCATATATCTTCCGTGAATGGTCAAAAAGGACAGTTTGGACAAACAAATTATTCAGCAACAAAAGCAGCCATGGAAGGATTCTCAAAATCATTAGCTTTAGAAAGCGCAAGTAAAGGTATAACCTCTAATGTTATTTCACCAGGATACATTAACACTGAAATGGTCGCAGCAATTAGAGAAGACATTTTAAGTAATATAATTGAAACAATTCCAGCCAAAAGACTTGGTGAATCTAACGAAATTGCAGAAATGGTTCTATATTTGGTTTCAGAAAAGGCAGGATATATTAACGGTGCAACATTCTCGATTAATGGTGGGTTATATATGGATTAGATTAAAAATCATCTTTCATTTTTCTTATCTTTTTAAAATTGTCAAGCTCCTCGCCTATTAAACCAGTATCTTCTTTAAATTTTTTATCATTTACTCTTAAAAAAGGATTCATTCTTTTTTCGATCTCTAATTTTGAGGGAACAGAGGGATTTCCTCTATTTCTAAGTTTTTTAATTTCTCTAAATTTTGATGATAAGACTTGATCATTAGGGGACAAACTAACAGCAAATTCTAAATTTGACTCTGTATATTCGTGCCCACAATAAATTAAAGTTTCGTTTGGAAATGATTTTATGAGTTTCAGAGATTCTAACATTTGCTCTTGAGTTCCTTCAAATATTCTTCCACAGCCAAATGAAAATAGGGTATCACCGCAAAATAAAATCTTATCTTCGAAAAAATGATAAATAATATGACCAATTGTATGGCCAGGAGTTTCATGTACCTTGAAAACTGAACTTCCAAGTTTGAATGTTTCTTCGTTCTTGATGGTTATGTCAATTTCTGGAATTCTTTTTCTATCAATATTGGCTCCTATTATTTTGCAGTTAGTTTTTTTTTTCAACTCCAAATTTCCTCCCACATGATCATGATGATGATGCGTATTTAAAATAAAATCTAATTTTAGATTATTTAATTCTAGAGTTTTCAAGACTAACTTAGATACACATGGGTCTATACAAGCAGTTACACGTGATTCTTTATCAGTAAGAATATAAATATAATTATCACTTAGTGCTGGGATTATTATTACATCTATCATTAGTAGTCTTTTGTAATTGAAAAAATAGCTTGATATGCAAAAAAATTTCCAAAAAAAATAGGTAAAAAGACATCACTACTTGAGTTAATTAATATCTTTTTTTGGATTCTTATTTGATTATCCTCGCAAAATATCTCAAAGTCTTTAATCGTACACAAGTGAATATTTGGAGAGTCAAACCAATTATATGGCAAAATTTTTGATTGAGGCATTTGGCCAGAAAGCATCAAATCTCTTCTAATTTTCCAATAACCAAAATTAGGAAATGAAATAATTGCCCTTTTACTAATTCTTACTAAATTATTTATAACTAAATCTGGAGATATCATTGCTTGTATTGTTTGACTTAGAACAGCAGTAGTAAAGAAGTTATCTGGATAATCCTTTAAATCGATGTTTGCATCCCCTTGTATTACCGCAAGCCCCTTTTCTACACACTTATTTACTCCTTTTTGATTGATCTCAATTCCTCTGCAGTCAACATTCTTATGTTCGGATAAGTAACTTAGTAATATACCTTCACCACAACCAACATCTAGAACTACTTCATTACGATTGATTATATTATATATTATCTTTAAATCCTTTCTCAAAGTATTGACCATTAAAATACACTTTTTTTTAAGCCATTTAAAAACCCATTCAAGGTTTTATGGAACTCAATTTCATTTAGTAAAAATGCGTCATGACCCTTGTCTGTTTTAATTTCTACAAAACTTACATTGGAGCCACAACTGTTCAAAAATTTGATCATCGTCTTAGTTTCAGAAGTTGGAAAGAGCCAATCAGAAGAGAAAGTAAAAAAACAAAATCGAATTTTAATTTTTTTAAATTTATTAAACAATTGATTTTGCACTACAGATAAGTCAAAGTAATCCATAGCTTTAGTTATATATAAATAACTATTTGCGTCAAATCTATCTACAAATGAATAACCCTGATGCTTAAGATAGCTTTCAATTTGAAAATCAACATCGAATTTGTATGAAAACTTTTGTCCTTTTTGTAAATTTCTTCCAAATTTTCTTTGTAGTGCTGATTCCGAAAGATAAGTGATGTGCGCAATCATTCTTGCCACAGACAAACCTCTTTTTGGTTTAGTTTTTTTATCTATATATTTACCTTTGTGCCAATTTGGATCTGACATTATTGATTGCCTACCTATTTCATGAAAAGCAATATTTTGAGCTGAATGTCTATACGAGGTTGCTATTGGTATTATCGCATGTACTCTTTCGGCATATAATACTCCCCATTCTAATGCTTGCATACCACCCATAGAACCCCCAATTACAGCAAATAATTTATCAATCTTAAAATAGTCTACTAATCTAA
>CABZAL010000015.1 GCA_902523675.1 uncultured Alphaproteobacteria bacterium
TTAAAATATTTTCTCCCGACTTGGATATTTTTACATCCTTAAAAAAACCAGTCGCAAATAAATTCTTTACAGCTAAGTTAATGGCTTTAGAGTTTTTAATTGTAAAGTCATTAATTTTAGAGTCTCTAATAATAACTTCTGTGTCTAGCCTTACATTTCCCTTAACGATAACTTTTTCTTTGGAAACAATTGTTTTTAATTGACCCGTGATGCTTTTTTTATTTTCTTTAATTTCATTTAATTGAATGCTATTGGAATAATCAATATTGTAACTAGAAGAGGGTGTGCCAGGGTAATAATTTTGTTTTTGTGCATATAAATCATGAGAAAAAAATATTATTATAGTTGAAAATTTTACAAATATTTTACATTTTTTCATAACTAATTTTTATTATATTACAAAAAGTTACATCTAAATAAAAAACCTAGAAATATCATTATACGTAGCAAATAACATTAAAGATATTAAAACAAAAAAACCTATGCTGTGCAAAAGTTCCAATGTTTTTTTATCAATAGGTGACCCTTTAATAAATTCAACGAAATTGAATAAAAGATGTCCTCCATCAAGTAGTGGTATTGGAAATAAATTTATAAGACCAAGATTTAATGATATCAAAACCATAAACCATAATGTGCTGTGAACCCCTTTACTCCAAAAATCTGCTGACAGTTCAGCAATTCTTATTGGCCCGCCAAGCTCATCAGTATTTCTTTCACCTTTAAAAATTTCAATTATTCCATTGATAGTAGATACAGTAAAAAAATAAATTTGATAAGCAGAGTGATTTATAGATTCAAAAAAATTGAGTTTTTTTAAATCCTTTTCTAGTCCTTTAATACCAATTTTTTTATCTTTCACGAAAATATTTAAATCGAAAACCTTATTATTACGACTGATAGTTAAATTAATAAACTTATTGTTTTCTTTTTGAATTATTTGTCTTAATTCCTCAAAACTTTCAATTTGTTTTTTGTTAACTGATAAAACTAGATCTTTTTCTTTAACTCCTGCTTGCATTGCTGGACCATCAATTACTAACTCTGAGACAATCGGTTTAACAACTGGTGAACCATAAAAAATGTTAATAAATATGAGAAGAATAAAAGAGAATATATAATTTGCTGCTGGACCTGCAAATAAAATTGCTGATCTTTGACCAACAGATTTTTTATAGAAAGAGATATTTGGATCAATTTCTGATTCTTTTTTTTGTTTTGAACTTGCAGCATCTTCATCACCATGCATTTTAACATAACCACCTAATGGAATGAGTGAAAATTTCCATCTTGTTCCTTTTTTATCATTTATACCGAATAATTCTTTACCAAAACCAATAGAAAAGGTTTCTACTTTTACTCCATTAAATCTTGCAATAAGATAGTGGCCTAATTCATGCACAAAAACTAATACTGTGAGAATTATTAGGAATGGTAAAACTACATTTATAAACGAAAGTAAAGTCTCTAAAATCATACTAATTACAAAGATTATTTAAACAAGTTTTTCAATCATTGATTCGGAAATTTGTCTGCTTTCTTTATCAATATTAAGTACATCTTCAATATTATTCATTTCACAAATATTAGACTTATTTAAAGTTAAATCAACAACTTTTGAAATTGATAAAAAGGGTATTCTTTTATTCAAAAAGGCTTCAACAGCTATTTCATTTGCTGCATTTAGAACTGTTGGAGCGCTTCCACCCTGCTCTAAAGAAGAAATAGCTAACTTTAACGAAGGAAATGATTGATGATCTGGTTTAAAGAAAGTTAATTTAGATAATTTTGTTAAATCTAATTTCTGTACTGAAGCATCAGTTCTTTTTGGATATGATAAAGCATATGCTATTGGAGTTTTCATGTCAGGTGTCCCCATCTGAGATAAGATTGATCCATCTCTATACTCTACACAAGAATGAATAATGGATTGTGGATGTATAATCACATCTATTTTATCAGTTGGCATATCAAATAAATAATGCGCTTCTATAAATTCTAAACCTTTATTCATTAGTGTAGCAGAATCAACTGAAATTTTTTTACCCATTTTCCAGTTCGGATGCTCAATTGCTTGTTCAGGTGTAATATGGGCTAAATCTTTACAAGTTTTTTTGAAAAAAGGGCCACCTGATGCTGTAAGAATTATTTTTTCTATCTGATCTTGATTAGATTTTTCAAAAACTTGAAAAATAGCATTGTGTTCAGAGTCGATTGGTAAAAGATTAGATTGGGTTTTATTTAATATTTTTTTTAAAATATTACCTGAACAAACAAGACTTTCTTTATTTGCTAAACCAATATCAATGCCTTTTTCTGCAGCTTTTATAACCGGAAGTAGTCCAGCTGAACCAACTATTGAGGCCATAATAAAATCTACTTCATAATCTAAAATATCCACTAAACAATCTTTTCCACTTAACACTTCAATAGAAGGATCAGGATTTTCTTTTTTGAATTCTTGATAAGCAATTTCATCTCTAATAGACACAACTTTGGGTTTAAAATTTTTAATTTGATTAATTAATTTTTTATAATTTTTATTGATTGTTAGACCAATTAACTCAAACTTATCTTTATGTAAATTCAAAATATCTAATGTAGAATCACCTACTGATCCAGTAGAACCAAAAATAGTAATTTTTTTTCTCATATTAAATATTTATTTAATTTTCAAATAATTTTTAGTTGTAAAGCATATCATATTTTAAAAAATCTTTAAATTCTCTAAAAAATTAAAATTAGTAAGATTTAAGACAAAAATAACTATAAGTAATAGAATAATTCCATCAATTCTATCTAAGACTCCTCCATGACCAGGAATTAAATTACTACTATCTTTAACATTACAAAATCTTTTAAAAAAAGATTCAATGTAATCTCCCAACTGACAAGTTACTGAAAATAATATAATTATTAGTAAGAATAAATAATTCGATAGTAAATTTATATCAGAAAACAAAGATAAAACTAAGGTAGTAAGAAAAATTCCACCTAGAAAACCTGCCCATGTTTTATTTGGACTTGTGATAGGAAAAATTTTGGGTCCATTAAAGCTTTTACCAAAAAAATAACCACCGATGTCTGTAGTAATTGCAATTAAGAGAACTAAAAGTAATAAACTTCTTTGACTATCATAAAAGTTAAAAGCAGAAATGAAGGGTATTATTAGATAAACAATCCCAACAAAATTCAAAATTTTGTAATTACTTTTAAATGTATTTAAAAACAAGACTATGACAAATACTAATGTTGAAAAAAATAATTTGTCAAAAGTATAAAAAATAAGTGCAATTTGTAACAAAATTAACTGAATAAAATCAGTTAAAGTAATCTTTGATCTTGTCAAAAAAAAATTATTAACTCTAAATTTATTTATATTTTGTAAATTTTTAAAGTTAAGTAACCTAAAAAATTCCCAAAAGCAAAGAAATGATAAAAAATTTATTAATAAAATATTAAAAAATAATTGTGATTTTGAACTTATAAAAATTAAAAGTAATAGAAAAAATGAGGATATAATTCGTGTTATATTCATCTAAATTTAGGATCTGTACCAAATCTTCTTTTTCGTTTGATAAAATTATTAATGGCTTTTTGATATTTTGAAGAATTAAAGTCTGGCCATAATGTTTTCGTAAAGTATAACTCTGAATATGCAATTTGCCATAATAAAAAATTAGAAATTCTCATCTCTCCGGAAGTTCTTATCACCAAATCTGGATCAGGAATGTCTTTTGTCATTAAGAAATCGTTGAATACTTCTTCTTTAATATCTTTTTTTCTAGTTTTAATTAAATTGTTTATTCCATTGATTATCTCGTGCCTAGAACCATAACTCAAAGCTAAGATAAAATTTAGATCATTAAAATTTTTGGTCAAGTCAATAATTTTATTAAGCCTATTTGTTATAGGTTTGCTGAAGTTACTTATATCACCTATAACTCTAAATTTTATTTTATTTTTTATAAAGTTTTCAACCTCTGAATCCAAATAAAACTTTAACAAGTTTTGTAAATCATTAACTTCTAATGGGTCTCTATTCCAATTTTCTGTGGAGAAACTATAAAATGTTAAATATCTGATTTTTAATCTTAATGATTTCTTTACAATTTTTTTTATTACTTGGGAACCCATTTTATGACCTTCAATTACAGGAAGACCATTTTTTTTGGCCCATCTTCTATTACCATCCATAATAAATGCGACGTGTCTAAGTTCGTTTTTTTTTTTATCGTAATCCATCAAATTTGCAAAATATCTTTTTCCTTCTCATAAAATATTTCATCGATCAATAAAATAATTTTGTCTGTTAGTTTTTGTATTTGATCTGAATACTGAAACAATTCATCTTTTGAAATTTCTTTATTTTTTTCAGATTCCTTTAAATCATCCATAGCATCTCTTCTGACATTTCTGACCGAAATTTTTGTATCTTCAGAATACTTTGATGCTAATTTGGCAATTTCTTTCCTTCTTTCTTCGGTTAAATCTGGTATAGGTAACCTAATTAAATTTCCTTCTGTCATCGGGTTTAACCCCAGATTTGCAGTTCTGATCGCATTCTCCACAACGCTTATTAAAGAATTATCCCATACCTGGACAGCCAACATTCTTGATTCTGGAACACTTATAGCAGAGACTTGAGATAGAGGAACCTTAGATCCATAAGCATCAACTTGAATTGGTTCTAAGAGACCGACAGAAGCTCGTCCGGTTCTTAGACCTGAAAATTCTTTTTTCAGAATATCAACCGATTTAAGCATTTTATCTTCAACTTTTTTTAAATTAAACTCCATAATTTTACTCGTTAATTAAGGTAAAGTTTCCATTTCCATTTATAGCATTCAGTAATGAATCTTTTTCAAAAAGTGAAAATACTATAATCGCAATTTTATTCTCTCTTGCAAGAGAAATTGAAGAAGTATCCATTATTTTTAAATTTTTTTTTATGACATCATCATAACTTATAAATTTAAATTTTTTTGCTTTTTTATTTTTAATCGGGTCTGAATCATAAATTCCGTCTACTTTTGTAGCTTTAAGTATAACATCACATTTCATTTCTGATGCCCGTAATGCTGCCGCTGTATCTGTTGTAAAAAATGGATTGCCAGTTCCTGCTGCAAAAATTACAACTCTATTTTTTTCAATGTGTCTAATTGCTCTTCGCTTAATGTATGGCTCACAAACTGTATCCATTTTAATGGCTGAAAGGATTCTCGTTGGAACTAATAATTTTTCTAATGAACTTTGAAGCAGAAGAGAATTAATTACTGTAGCCATCATACCTGTATAATCGGCAGTGACTCTATCCATACCCTTACTGTGACCAGAAGAACCTCTAAAAATATTTCCACCCCCAACAACAATAGAAATTTTTATATTTTTTTTGTAAATTTGATAAATCTGACTTGTTACATAATCTATAGTTGGAATATCGATTCCAAATTCTTTTTTTCCCATTAGGGCTTCACCAGATAACTTCAACAGAATATGCTTAAATTTTTTTTTTTGCACAACAAAGTATAGCGTAATTAAGCAATTATTTCACCGACCTTAAAAATGATAAAATTTTTAATTATCAGATTGCAGTCGTATTTCTTATTATAATTGTCTATAAATTGCCTAATTTTAAGTTTATTATCCATAACGAAAAATTGTTCAGCTAAACAAACTTCTTCAAAAAATTTACTAATTTTTCCTTCAACAATTTTTTCGATAATTTCTTTAGGTTTTTCAGAATTAGATAACTGATCATTAAAAATTGCTTTTTCTCTTTCTATTAGATCATCATTTAAATCTTCAGGAAAAATAGATTTTGGATCAGTTGCGGCAATATGCATACAAAGATTCTTTGTTATATTTTCCTCATCTTTAAAGTTAGGCTTTGCCGTGTACTCAAGAAGCACACCAATTTTTCCTGAATTATCATTAACAGCATTATGAACATATTTTTGAAAAAATACATTATCTCCTTCTATATACCTTAATCTTTTGATAACAAGGTTTTCTCCAAGTTTTGAAATCATTGAAGTTAATTCATCTTTTACAAGGTTGTCATTTAGATGATCATTTAAGAGATCATCTACATTTAAAATTTTTTTTCTTATTACTAGATCAGTTAGTTTATTACAAAACTTTTGAAAATCTTGATTTCTTGCGACGAAATCAGTTTCACAATTAATTTCTGTTATAGCTGCTGAATGATCGTTAATTGAAATTGTAACTAAACCTTCTGAGGCATCTCTCGCAGATTTTTTTTGAGCTTTACTAATTCCTTTTTTTCTTAACCAATCTACAGCACCGTCAATGTCTCCATTAACCTCTTCAAGAGCCTTTTTACAATCCATCATTCCAGCTCCAGTTTTTAATCTTAGATTTTTAATTTTTTCAGATGTAATCATAATTATCAATACAAAAAAGTTGCGTTAGCTTTCATTTTTGATATTTTTTCTTGATTCAGAAATGGCATTTGAAATTATATCACAATAGTATTCTATTGAACGCATGGCGTCATCATTTCCTGGAATTGGAAAATCAATACCTTGGGGATTGCAATTAGAATCCAATACTGCCACAATTGGAATTCCCATTTTATTGGCTTCTTGAACAGCTAAAAATTCTTTGTTTGTATCAATAATAAAAAGTAAATCGGGCTTACCATCCATATCTTTTATACCTCCTAGAGCTCTATTAAGTTTTGCGAGATTTTTCTCAAATTTAAGTGTTTCTTTTTTTGTATATGTAGAATTCTTATCCTCCAATATAGTTTCAATATTTTTTAATCTTTTAATAGAGTTTTGAATTGTATCCCAATTTGTCAACATGCCACCAAGCCAACGGTTATTGATATAGTATTGTTCGCACTTAATTGCTGCAGACGTAATTATTTCAGATGCTTGACGTTTAGTTCCAACAAATAAAATATTTTTATTTTTGAGTGCATATGCTTGTATGATATCTAGAGCTTTCTTGAAAGCCACTACCGTCTGCTGAAGGTCTATGATATGTATACCATTTCTTTCCCCGAAAATGAAAGGTTCCATTTTGGGGTTCCATCTTTTTGATTTATGTCCGAAATGAATGCCTGCTTCTAACAAACCTTTAATTGTTATTTTTGATTCCATAATGCCATCCGGTTTTACCTCCACAATGCTGTTTAACACCGGTTATTTACACTGTGTGCGAATTAAAAAACAATTTACTTTAATTTTTTATTTATTCAAGTAAATTTAATTTATTTTTTTAATTTTATCTACTCCAGTTATTTGTTTCAGATCATTTAGAAAATTTAAATTTAAAAAAAAACTATACTGAGAATTAACTGAAAAAAGTTTTTTGTTTTCTTCAAAATAAAAATTTAACCTATTATCACCCTTTATAGCTTTTTTTAAAATTAAACTTAATTTTTCAAAGTCTAATTTTTTTAAGTCTAAAAATACGTCAACCTTGCATTTTTTTAGTTCTGAGTTTAAATCTATTTTTGAAATATTTGTAACAATTAATCTAGATGGCTCACTATTTTTCATTATTTCTAGGTTAACAACACAAAAATCCCCAATCACAGGAGTGGCATCCATTCTCTCCAAAACATCTGAAAAACATATTACTTCTTTTTCATTCGTATTATCAGAAAATGTAAAAAAAACATATTTTTTTCCATTTTTTGATTTTCTTTCTATTACATTATTTATAAAAACAAATATTTTAAAAAAATTTAAATTTTGATTTAGAATTTTGTCTTCGATTTCAGATAGTTTTGTTAAATTTTTTTCACTAAAAAAATCTTCAAAAAATTCAACGGGATGATCTGATAAGAAAAAACCTAGAGATTCGTATTCCTTTTGTAGAATCGTCATTTTATCCCAAGATACATTTGACTTAGAATTAAAATATTCAATATCTAAAGAGTTATCTTCAAATAAATTTTCCTGCATTTTATTTGTAGTTTTGTGATGATTTGAATTAAATTTCAAAATTTTTTCTAAGTTTTCACATAAATATTTCTGATTTCTTTCGATTGAAGACAACGCTCCTGAAAATATAAGATTTTCGAGCTGCCTTTTATTTAATACAGAATTATCAATTCTTTTTAGAAGATCTACCAATGAAGAAAACTTTCCATTTTTCTCACGTTCATTTACTAAAATTTTGATAGAATTTTCACCTACATTTTTAATTGCACCTAAACCATATCTAAGAGCAATGGGGTTTGCAAAATCATCATAAACAACTTTAAAAGTTTCAAAAGAATAATTAATATCAGGTTTGAATATTTTAAATCCAATTCTTTTAATTTCTTTGCAAAAAATACTTAATTTTTCAGAATTATTAATCTCGTATTCCATTGACGCACATAAAAATTCTAACGGAAAATGAGCCTTTAAGTAGGCTGTTTGATAAGAAACTAGTGAATATGCGGCAGCGTGGCTTTTATTAAATCCATATCCAGCAAATTTTTCAATCTCATTAAACAACTGTTCTGCTTTTACTTCATCAATATTATTTTTCTGACAACCACAGATAAAATTATTTTTTTGCGCATCCATTTCACTTTTAATTTTTTTTCCCATAGCTCTTCTTAAAAGATCTGCTTTCGCAAGACTAAACCCTGCTAATTGTTTTGCTATTTGCATTACTTGTTCTTGGTAAACCATAATGCCATAGGTCTCGTCTAGAATAGCGCGAAGATCTGGATGAATATAATTTATTTGTTCTTTTGAGTTTTTTCTCTTCACGTATAAAGGAATGTTATCCATTGGACCAGGTCTATAAAGTGAAACAATCGCGATTAGATCTTCAAATCTATCGGGTTTTATCTTAGTGATAGTGTCTCTCATTCCAGTTCCGTCAAATTGAAAAATACCAATGGTTTGGCCTGATTTAATTAAATCATAAGTTTTCTGATCATCTAAAGAGATATTTTCTAAATCAATATATATTTTTTTTTGGGCTAACAGCTCACATGTTCTTTTCAAAACTGTAAGAGTTTTCAATCCTAAAAAATCAAATTTTACAAGCCCAACTTTCTCTACATATTTCATAGAAAATTGCGTTACTGGGAAATTTGATCTTGGGTCTCTATACAAAGGTAAAGTTTCATCTAATGCTTCTTCTGATATAACAACCCCAGCTGCATGGGTTGAGGCATGTCTTAACAAACCTTCAATTTTTTTCGAAATTTCAAAGAGCTTTTTTAAATTTAAATCATGTTCAATTAAATTTTTTATTTTTTTGTCACTTTTTACTACTTCCTTTAGATTAGTTGGTTTTGCTGGATTAAAAGGAATTAACTTACAAATTTGATCAACTTGTTCATAAGGGATTTGCAGGACTCTACCAACATCTCTAAGTGCGGCTCTCGCCTGAAATGATCCAAATGTTATTATTTGTGCGACCTTATCTTGTCCGTATTTTTTTTGAACGTATTTTATCACTTCATCTCTTCTTTCCATACAAAAATCAATATCAAAGTCAGGCATTGAAACTCTTTCGGGATTCAGAAATCTTTCAAATAGAAGGCCAAACTTTATTGGATCTAGATCAGTTATAGTCAATGCCCACGCCACCAAAGATCCTGCTCCTGAACCTCTCCCGGGTCCGACGGGAATATTGTTTTTTTTAGCCCATTGGATAAAATCTGCTACAATTAAAAAATATCCTGCGTAACCCATTTCTGTAATGATTTTTAACTCAAATTCTAATCTTTTTATATATTCATTTTTTGTTTCATTAAAAATTTTTTTAAGTTTTAATTTTTCATTTAAACCCTCACTAGCCTTTTCTACAAGTAAGTCTTTTTCAGTAATTTTTGAGTCTATTTTCGGAAGTCTAGGTAACTTTTCTTTTAAAAGAAAATGACATTTTTTGGCAATTTTTAAAGTATTAGTAAGTACAACTGGAATATCAGAAAATAATTCATACATTTTATCTGTATCTTTCAAAAAAAATTCCTGTGATAGTTTTTTTCTTTGATCATAATCAAAATAAGTTTGTTTTGAAATACATGATAAAACATCTAAAGATTCATAAAAATCAGAACTAAAAAAATAGTTTTCATTTGTTGCAACCAATGGAATTGATTTATTCGAAGAGCTTTCAATTAAAAAATTAATAAAAGAATTTATTTCTAGTTTTTTTAATCTTTGTATCTCAAGAAAAAAATTGTTTTCATATATACATTGCAATTTTTTAATGATTAGTTGACTTTTTTCTATTCCATATATTTCGAAATTTTTTCTCAACAACCCTTCTGTTCCTCCTGATAAACAAATCAATCCAGCTTTATTTTTTTTTAATTGGTTAATATGAACCACTGGTTGAAAATTATTTTTGCTATTTAAGTAAGACTCAGTTAGAATCTTTGATAAGCTTTTATATCCAATTTTGTCAGAGATTATTAATAATATTTCTCCTTGCTCAAAATCTTCAATCATTACACTAATGCTACAAGAAATTATTGGTTGTATACCATTTTTTACACAATTAAGCGAAAATTCCATACATCCAAAAAGATTACTTTTATCAGAAATACTTATTGCAGGACTATTGTTAGATTTACAGAAGTTAATTAAATCACTGATTCTAAGGGCTCCATCAGATAATGAATATTGGGTATAATTCCTTAGATGGATAAATTGTTTAATTTTTTTGGATAAGTTTTCCATTTTTAAACTCATAGCAAATATCAAAATATTTTATTAAATTAAGGTTATGTGTTGCAGTTATACATAAAGTATTATTGACTTTTGAAAGATTGTTCAAATATTCGAATATTAGAATTGAATTTTTATTATCCAAACTTCCAGTTGGCTCATCAGACAGCAAAATTTTAGGCTTTTTTATCATTGCTCTCATAATAGCTACTCTTTGTTGTTCACCTCCAGATAACAGTGAGGGCTTTAGTTTCAATCTATCTTTTAGTCCTAAATCTTGCAAAGCATCACGTGCTAGTTTCATTGATTGATTATAAGAATATCCATTTAATATCAAAGGCAATGCAACATTCTCTTGAGAAGTAAAATCCTCTAATAACTGATTATTTTGAAACATAAATCCAATATGTTTTTTCCTAAAAATAGATTTTTGCTCTAATGTAAAGTCAGTAACATTTATACTATTAAAGACTATTTTCCCGTATTTGGGTTTTTCCAGCAATCCAATTAAATGCAAAAGTGTACTCTTACCTGAACCAGACGGACCAATTAAGCCAATGTTTGAACATCCATGAAATTTACAAGAAATATTATCAAGAACATCTATTATTTCGACTCCTTGTTTATAGTTGTGAGTAATCCCGATTAATTCAAGCAAGTTTATTCCCATTTAATTAAATGAATTGGTTCAACTTTTGATGCTTTGTAAGCCGGATATATGGTGGCCAAGAATGACAAAAGCAAACTTATTATGACTATTGAAATTATTTCTTTAAAATCAATAATTATAGGCAACTGTGAAAAAAAATATATTTCTTCAGAAAATAGGTCTGAGTCTAAAAATAACTCCAAAAAATCTTTTATTTGATTTATATTCTGACAAAATAGTATACCTAAAACTAAACCTAACACAGTTCCAATAAATCCTATAAAAAAACCATTCAATATAAAAATTTTTAACAATTGTGTTTTTGATACTCCAAGTGTTCTCAAAATACCTATATCCTTTCTTTTGTTATTAACGAGCATAATCAGTGAAGAGATTAAGTTAAATGCAGCAACAACAATTATAAGTAATAAAATTATAAACATAACATTTCGCTCAACTGCAATAGCATTAAAAAGAGTAGGATTTAGTCGTCTCCAGTCAACTATAGAAAAATAATCTGGTAATAAAGTACTAATATCTTCAATAGTTTTTTTTATATCACCAAAGTCATTCATAAAAACTTCAATTGAATGAACTGAAGTTTCTTCATTAAGAAATTTTTGAAGTAAATTTAAAGGTAAAATTATAAGGTTTAAATCGTAATCATACATTCCGGTCTCAAATGTTCCTATAATTTTAAAATCCTGAGAGTTAAGAATACGTCCAAAAGGGGTTTCTATTTGCTTTGATGATATTAACTTAATGTACTTTCTATCTTCACCACTAAGTCTTTGAAAAAGTTTTTTTCCAACTAAAACACCTTCATTATTATCAAATTTCTTAAAACTTTCATCAGAGATTTTTTGCTTAAGAAGTTTTCTATTATAGATATCTCTAGTTTTTAAACCCTTAAGCATCACACCTGACGAAAAATTTTTAGTACTAAGTAAAGATTGAGATATGATTACTGGTTGAGCATCGAGTTCATTCGAAAAATTATTTAATGAGTTAACTATACTTTCATATTTTGTAATTTTGGAAGAATTGTATAATTGAATTTTTAAGTGACCATTAATTCCTAAAACTTTATTTGTCAATTCCTCTCTAAAACCATTCATTACTGACATAACAATAATTAATGTTGCAACTCCAAGTGATATTCCTAGAAATGACAAAATTGTAATTAATGAAAAGAAACTATCTTTAGTTTTTGGAAACAAATAACGTTTTGATACCCAGAAGTCAAAAAAAGTGATCATTGCTTAATTTTTTTTAAATAATTCTCAAGGAATTCTTTTTCAGTAATTTCAAGAACAGAACCAGTTTTTCTATTTTTCAACTCAATTACACTATCTTCTTCAAATCTCTTGCCAATCAATAATTGGAATGGGATTCCAATTAAATCTGCTTCACTAAACTTTATACCAATTCTTTCATCTCTATCATCGAATAATATATCTATATTTTGATTTTTACATACATCATACATTTCATTACAAAAGTTAACACATAATTCACTCTTTACTCTTAAATTTATAATAATTAGATCAAAAGGAGATATCTGTTGTGGCCAAATTATTCCTTTTTCATCATGATTAATTTCAATACAAGCTGCAGGAATTCTCGACAAGCCAATACCATAAGATCCCATATATGGTAAAATTAATCCACTTGGAGAATTAATTTTAAAATCAAATGAACTTGAATACTTATCTCCAAATAAAAAAATATGACCAAGTTCAATACTTTTTTTTACTTTTAACTTTGAATTTTGGATACCTGATTTTTCAAAATACTCAATTGTTGAACTGTAATAATTTGAGAAAGTAGAAAAGGATTCACTCTTTTGAGGCTCCAAAATATTTGTATCAACTACAATTTCAGATTCACCTGTTTCACACAAACAATGAAATTCATGAGATAAATCACCACCTATTTCTCCACTTAAAGCTCTCACAGGAATTATATTTAATCCCATTTTATTAAAAATATTTAAATAAAGGTTAAAAAATAATTCGTATGTTTTTTCTGCACTCTTTTTGTCAATATCAAAACTGTAAGCATCTTTCATCAGAAATTCTCTGGCCCTCATTACACCAAATCTGGGTCTAATCTCATCTCTGAACTTATTCTGTATATGGTATAAATATAATGGTAATTCTTTGTAACTTTGAATATAATCTTTTCCTAAAACTGTAATCATTTCTTCGTTTGTAGGACCATAAAGCAATTTTTTTTTATTTCTATCAGTAATTCGCAACATTTCTGCACCATAACTATCATATCTTCTGCTTTGGATCCAAATATCTGAGCTCTGGATTGTAGGCATTAGCATTTGATTAATATTTTTTTCAAGATGCTGTAACTCTATAATATGTCTTATTTTTTCAAGAACTTTATACCCAAGTGGAAGCCAAGAATAAATTCCAGATGTTTCCATTCTTATCAATCCAGCCCTAAGCATAAGTCTATGTGAAACTATTTTTGCTTCTGAGGGAACTTCTTTTTTTGTTGGTAAAAAAAAATTTGTTAACTTCATAATATTAAAATTTCATAATAACAAAAATTACTATCCAAACAAAAATAGAAAATATTGTTGTTGTTAAAAACTTTTTTCTAATTTCAGGTTTTTCAGGTGCCCCTGGATCATTTCCTTTTTTTACATTTTTTTGACTTTTAATATTTAATGGTAAAAACAAAAACAGAGAGACCCACCAGATAACTAAATAGAGAACTATTGCATTTGATGTCGACAACTATTATTCCTGTTCCAATTCTATTAATGTTCCAAAAAAGTCTTTTGGATGTAAGAACAAAACTGGTTTATTATGAGCACCTATCTTTGGTTCCTTATCTCCAATGATTGATATATTATTTTTTAGTAAATGATCACGAGTTTTAAAAATATCCTCTACCTCTAGACAAATGTGATGAATTCCCCCAGAGTTATTTTTAAGTAAAAATTTTTCAATTGGAGAATCCGAACCAAATGGTTGCATCAATTCAATTTTTGTATTTCCCAAATTGACAAAGCAGACACTTACTCCATGGTTTTTATAATGTGAAACCTCCGAAACATCTCCTCCAAGAATTTCTTTATATATTTTTTTTGCTTTAGCTAGATCTTTGACTGCTATTGCTAGGTGGTTAAACTTCTTTATCATTATTATATCCTTACTAATTTTACTTCAGTTATTGGTTTAATTCCAAAATTTTTTTTAAAAAATTGTTTTATTTTCTTTCTTATTTCATCATTTACAACATTTTCGTCAAAGCCGCTATTAATAATTTCAATGGATAATTTTTTGATTGCAATGACAATATTATCATTATCAGTTTTATCTTCTTCACTTAGAATTGAAGGTGCAGAAATTATTGGATTTACAACTAGATCATCTTTTGAGTTTAAAATCAAAACTACAGAAATATAACCTTCTGAATTTATTAATCTCAAATTAGAAAAGATTTTTTTTCCTATTGGCAAAACTCTATTACCAATAAGAACCTGTCTATCTGTTTTAATTTTATCAATAATTTTAGTTTCATTTTTCTCTTTTTTAATTTTTAATAGATCACCATTTTCAATAATTATGGAAGATTTTACTCCTGATTTAATTGCAAATTCAGAATGTTCTTTTAAATGCTGAAATTCTCCATGAACTGGAACTAAAGTATCTGGTTTTACCCATTCATACATTTTTTTTAGTTCTGATTTTGATGGGTGACCCGATACATGAACTTTTTCAGAGGTTTCATCAATATAGTTACAATTTTTTTTTAATAATAAATCCTTTATTGAAATTATTTTCTTTTCATTACCAGGAATTTCTCTTGAAGAGAAAATCACCAAATCATTTTTATTTATTAAAAAGTTATTATTATTATCTGTCACTAATTTGTACAATGCTGCCCTTTTTTCACCTTGGCTTCCAGTACACACCAGAACAATGTTTTCATCTGGAATTTTACGACCTTCTTTTTCATCAAGAAATTTTGGTAAATTGCATAAGTAATTATTTTCTACGGCTGATTCATATATTCTTTTGAGAGATCTTCCTAAAAGCACACAAGTTCTATCAAACTCGTTAGCAATTTTTCCAATTGTCTCTAATCTTGCTATATTCGAAGCAAAACAGGTAACAATAATTTTTCCAGTTTTCTTTTTTTTAAATATCTTTTTAAAACAATTTCTTACATCTAATTCAGAACCAGATTTTTCTGTGTTAAATACATTTGTTGAGTCACAAATCATCGTGTGAATACCCTCTTTCTGAATCTCTTTAATTTTTTCTTCATTTATTGCTTCTCCAACTAATGGATTCTCATCGAGTTTCCAATCACCAGTATGAAAAATATTTGCATGTTTTGTTCTAATTAAAACAGCGTTTGGTTCAGGAATTGAATGTGTAAGTTTAATAATCTCTATATTAAATGGACCTATATCAAACTTTTCCTTATAATTTAAAATTTTAATATCTAAACTGTGATCATTGCGAAACTTACGTCTAAGAACCGATGCTGTAAATGATGTTGTAAAAATTGGGACATTTCCGAGTTTATCATATAAATATGGTATAGCCCCAATATGATCTTCATGAGCATGTGTGCAAATTAAACCTTTTAATTTACTTTTTCTTTCAATCATAAAAGTAATATCCGGCATTACAAGATCAGCTGATTCCACCCTTTCATCATTAAAAGTTACGCCAAGATCAATCATTAACCATTTATCGAGGTAATGGTATAAATTACAATTCATACCGATCTCACCTGCACCTCCGAGAGGTAAAAATATTAAATCTTCTTTTTGTATATTAACTTTAAAATTATTACTCATTTTTTTATTTATAGTTGTATATGTAATTCAAACCCTTAACAATAAAAAACCTATCTATTAAACAAACATCCTCAATTAAACCTTCAAAGTAAAAGCAATTTCCGCCAGTAAGAATTATCTTAGGTTTAATTTTTTTCTCTTCTTTAATCTTCTTTATCAGTCCATTAATCAAAGATACATAACCCCAGTAAAAACCAGATTTAATGGCGCTTTTCGTATTATTTCCAATAACAGATTTTGTTTTTTTAAATTTTATCAAAGGAAGTTTAGATGTATGTTTAAATAAACTATTTAGTGATAAATCAATTCCTGGGGCAATAATTCCACCTTCATATATTGAATTCTTATTTAGATAATCTATAGTTGTCGCAGTACCAAAGTCTACAATTAGTATTGGAGGTTTGAAAAGACTAAGAGAGTAAATCACATTTACAAGTCTATCTGAACCAATTTCTTTCCTGTTTTTGATTAATGTATTAATTTTAAATTTTTTTTTTAAATCATTAATAAATATTGGTGAAATTGATAATATCTTTTTTATATCTAATCTAAACGTCTCGTCTAATTCTGGTACAACACTACTAATCATAACACCATTAATGGAAAATTCAGAAATAAAATTTTCTATTAAAATTCGATTTGAGTTTGAAGATTTTTTTATTAAGTCAGTATTATGAGTTTTATTTTTTATTATTTTGTTAGCTGAAAAAATAGCTAAACTTACATTTGTGTTTCCTATATCAATTGTTAAAATCATCAGAAGATCATCCTACTTCACCATACGAAAATCTCATAGTTTCTCCATTAACTAGCAAAATTAAACTTCCATGAGTATCTATTGTCAAAAATTTTCCGTGATAGCTCTTTTTGTGTACTTTAATTTTAATAAACTGACCTATGTCCCTACAATTTTTAATCCATTCCTCTTGAAAAAAATTAAACCCTTTTCTTTTAAATTCCTTGACATATTTAATTAGCCAATCTCCAATGAATCTAAAAAGATATTTGTTATTAATATTATTAGAATAATCAGAAATTTTTGCAGTTTTATATTTTAAATTATTAGGTGATGATAATACATTTAAACCTAAACCAATAATCAGAAATTCAACTATATCCCGATGAATTTTTGTCTCTAATAGTATTCCTCCTATTTTTTTATCATCAACAACAATATCATTTGGCCATTTCAATTTAAAAACAATATTTTTATATATACATTTTATTGCTTTTAATATGGCAAGTGAAGAAACAATATTTAATTGTCCTAAACTGATAATTGAAAAATGTTCATTGAGTAAATATGACGCTGTAAAGTCACCCGATTTGCTGATCCATTTATTTTTTGATCTGCCTTTCCCATTTAATTGAAAATTTGATAGTAGTGCTAATGAATTCTTTGAAGGTTTTGCCTTATAAATTTCTTTAATTTCTAAATTGGTACTTACAACCTTTTCAATAAAAAAATATTCAAAGTTATTTGACATATCAATTAACAGAAAATAAAGAAAAAGTAATTGAAGCAGAAAGATCAAGAAAAAATTTAGGATAAAACAAAATTGTAATGTTTAAAAATGATAAAACAGCCAATAGAATTTTTGTTTCAATATTAACTTTTATATCTAATTCATCTGATGAAGAATCAAAAAACATTACTTTTATAATTCTTAGATAATAATATGCTGCTATTACAGACGAAATGACACCTATAATAGCTAAAAAAATTAGATTATTGTCAATTGCAACGTTAAGTACAATTAATTTACCTAAAAACCCAGATAATGGTGGTATGCCTGCCATTGAAAACATAAATACTGCCATACACACCGCCATAAATGGATTATTAGTAAAATATCCTGTCAGATCTTTTATTGAAGAAACACTTATATTATCCCTACTCAAACTTAATATTACAACAAATACACCAATATTCATAATTAGATATAGCATTAAATAAATACAAATTGCTATAATACCGTCCTCTGATCCTGGAACTAGTCCAATCAACATAAATCCTATATGGTTTATAGTACTGTAAGCAAATAATCTTTTTAAATCTTTTTGTTGTAAGGCTCCAAGAGAACCAACTAACATTGAAGTAATAGATAAAATCAAAATTATTTTTCCCCAATCAACTATGATCTCACCGAATGGAAAAACTAAAAATCTAATTATTACAGCAAATGAAGCTATTTTTGGTACAACAGATAAATAAGCGGTAATTATAGTTGGAGCCCCTTGATAGACGTCTGGGGTCCACATATGAAAAGGGGCTGCAGAAATTTTTAAAGAAAGAGACACTAATATAAAAACAACACCAATTATTAATATCAGTGGAATTTCGTTGAGTTGATTTATTGCTCCTGAAATTTCGGAAAAATTAGTAGTTCCGAAACAGGCGTAAATTAGACTAGATCCAAATAAAAAAATGCAAGTCGACAAACTACCTAAAACAAAATATTTTACTCCTGCTTCTGATGAATTTCTATCCTCTCGAGCAAATGCAACAAGTATATACAGTGCTAAACTTTGCAGTTCCATTGATAAAAAAAGTGAGAGAATATCGTTTGATGCTACCATTAGCATCATTCCAGTCAAAGATAGTAAAATTAGAATAGGAAACTCTATTCTATTTAATTGAGTGTTTTTATTTGCTATTATAAAAATATAAAGAACAATTGCTGTTCCAATCAATAGCAAAGATTTGATAAACGAACCGAAAGAGTCAATAACAAAAAAATTATTAAATATTGATTCAAAATGGAATATGTCTTTATAAACTAAAAACTGAGCTACAATTACTGTTAGGAGCGTAAGGTAGGTAACTAATAAATAAGCATTTTTTCTAATAAAAGGTCCAATGAGTATAAATAAAAGAGCTGAAAATGCTAAAAATATTTCTGGAATAAAAATCATAATATTGAAATCGGGTACAAAGAAATTATCCTATCTAAAGAAGATGTTGAAAAATCAATTATATAATTAGGTTTTATACCAAAAAGAATTATAAAAAAAACGAGCAATGAATAAATTATCATCTCGTTTAATCTTAAATCTAATTTAACTTTTTGTATAAATTTACTGGGCTGACCTAAAAAAACTTTTTTATATAGGTTTAACATGTAGGCCGCTGCAAAAATAACTCCTAATGCTGAAATTAATGCAACAAAAGTATTATGACTAAATACGGCAAGTAACGTAAGAAATTCACCAATAAAGCCACTCGTACCTGGAAAACCTATAGCACCTAGACTAAAAATAAGAAAAAAAATAGCTAATTTTGGCATAATAGAATTTAAACCTCCAAAGTTTGCAATTTCTTTAGTTTCATATCTGTTATAAATTGAACCTATGCAAAAAAATAAAGCTGCAGAAATTAATCCATGTGATATCATTTGAACTATTGCGCCATGTAGTCCCTGAATTGTTGCAGAAAAAATTCCTAGTGTAACAAACCCCATGTGAGCGACTGAAGAATAAGCAATCAATTTTTTCATATCATTTTGCACAATAGCTACAAGAGAAGTATACACAATTGCAATCAAAGAAAGTCCAAAAACAAACGGTGTGAAGAAAATTGAGGCATCAGGTAACATTGATAAATTAAATCTTATAAATCCATATCCACCTAATTTAAGTAATATTCCTGCTAATATTACAGAACCTTCAGTGGGAGCTTCAACATGAGCATCTGGAAGCCAGGTATGAAAAGGCCACATTGGAATCTTTACAGCAAATGAAGAAAAAAAAGCTAACCAAAGCCATATTTGTATATAAAATGGTAAACTCAGGTTAAGAATTGAAGGAATATCTGTAGTACCAAACTCTTGATATAAAAAGATTATAGCAACTAACATTAAAACTGATCCTAAAAATGTATATAAAAAAAACTTGTAGGCTGAGTATACCCTTCTATCGCCGCCCCATATTCCAATTATTAAATACATCGGTATCAAGATACTCTCAAAGAAAATATAAAATGAAAATAAATCTATAGCACTAAAAGCTCCAACTAAAAAAGTTTCAAGGATTAAAAATGCTGAAAGATATGATTTACACCTTTTTGTTTTTATATTCCAAGTTGAATAAATACAAAGAGGAATTAAAAGTGTTGAAAGTAGAATAAAAGGTAACGAAATTCCATCTATACCAAGAGAAAACTTTAAGTTATCACTATTTAGCCATGAAAAAGAGTTCACAAATTGAAAATGAGGAACATCTTTGTCGAAGTTAAATGGAATATAAAGCGATATTAAAAAGTTAATAACACTAGTCCACAATGCAGATTTTTTTGCTTGTATATAATTTTCGTCTTCTTCAACTGATAATAAAACAAAAATTAATCCAACTACTGGGACAATTATTAGAAGGGGTAAAATTGGAATATTTAACATTTAATTATAAAAATATATACTTATAAAAATAGTTAACCCAATTATTATCGTTAAAGCATAGTGGTATAAATAACCAGTTTGGAGACTAGACACAAATATACCAAATTTTTTTATAAGCTTTGAAACTCCGTTAGGACCAATATTATCAATTAATTCTTTATCTATTGATTTCCAAAAGCCATAACCAATAAATTTTGTAGGCTTTATAACAAAAAAGTCGTAGAATTCATCAACATACCATTTATTCTTCAAAAACGTGTAAAGAAAACCAAGTTTATGTTTTAAATATAAATTAAGTTTTGTTAAATAACGACAAACGGCTAAAGATGCCAAAAAACCCAAAATGATCATCATAAAAGGTAACTTTTTTATGCTTAAAGGAAGTTCATTTACTGCATAGGAAATATCACTCTCAAAAATATTATATATTGTATTACCCCAGAATGATAATGACTCAAAACCAAAAAAATAGTTTTTAAAGAGTAAACCTGAAAAAATTGAGAAAAAAGATAATATTAGCAAAGGATATATCATAATTCCTGGAGACTCATGGATATGAGCAGCGACTCTTTCATCCGATTTACTTTCACCGTGAAAAACATAAATTAAAAGCCTAAATGAATAAAACGAAGTAAAGAAAACTACAATAATTCCAATAATATAGACATATATACTAATGTCAAAATCGTCTAAATATAAAATTTCTAATATTAAATCTTTTGAATAATAAGCGCTAAAAAATGGAAGACCAACTAATGAAAATGTTCCAATTAACATCAACATATAAGTAACTGGAATTTTATTATATAAAGCACCCATTTTTTTAATGTTTTGTTCATCAGACATAGCATGAATAACCGATCCAGCACCTAAAAATAATAAGGCTTTAAAAAATGCATGAGTTACTAAGTGAAACATTGCAACTCCATATGCAGAGCAACCAATGGCGACAAACATATATCCTAATTGACTGCAAGTAGAATAAGCAATAATTCTTTTAATATCATCTTGTGTTATAGCAACAGAAGCAGCAAACAACGAAGTTAATGCTCCTATAATCATAATTAATTTTTGAGCAAACTCAGATTGTTCAATAATTGGTGACATTAATACCAAAAGAAAGACGCCTGCTGTAACCATGGTAGCAGCATGAATAAGAGCTGAAACTGGTGTAGGTCCCTCCATTGCGTCTGGCAACCAAGTATGTAAACCGAATTGAGCAGATTTCCCCATACAACCAATAAAAAGAAGAACAGATATTAATGTTAAAGCATGAAAATTGAACCCCAGAAATTTGAAAAAAGTATCTTCTTGAGACTCTACCAAAATAAATATCTCATTAAAATTAACAGTACCAAAAATAAAGAAAATTGCGAAAATTCCTAACAAAAATCCAAAATCACCTATCCTATTAACTACAAAAGCCTTTAATGCTGCTTTATTTGCAACATCTTTAAAATTCCAAAAACCAATTAATAGGTATGAAGTTAATCCTACTCCTTCCCATCCGAGAAAAAGTTGAATAAGATTTGAAGAAGTAACAAGAATTAACATAAAAAAAGTAAATAAACCTAAATAACCAAGAAAGATTATTTTTTTTGGATCATTATGCATGTATCCTATTGAATAAATATGCACTATAGTCGATACTACATTTACGACCAAAACCATTAATACTGAAAGACTATTGAAATTTAATGACCAATCAATTAAAAAACTTCCTGATGACAACCAATTACCAATTATTATTTGAGATTCAGGATTAAATTCTGATACAGAAAAGAAAACATAAATTGAAATTAATGATGCTAATATCATCAAAGCTGAAATAACAATCTCAATCTTAATTTCAGCTATTCTTTTATTAAAAAAAATACAAAAAAAGTAACATATCAATGGAATAAATACAGAAAGAGAAAACATATTAACCTCTCATTTTATTAATTTCGTCGACACTTATGGAACCACTTCTTTTAAAAAAAATAGTTAAAATTGCTAAACCAACCGCAGCCTCTGCAGCAGCTACAACTAAAATAAACAAAGCGAAAATTTGTCCTGACAAATCATTTAAGTGATTAGAAAAACCAATAAAATTTATATTTACAGCTAAAAGCATTAATTCTATAGACATTAGAATCGTAATGATGTTTTTTCTATTAATAAAAATACCTAACAAACCAATAGAAAAAATTATTGATGAAAGAATTAAGTAAAATAAAATATTCATATATTATCTGTTAGGCTTTATGTCGTTTAATTTAATTGCTTTTTTTCTATCTGAATCTAATTGCCTTGATACATCTTGTTTAATATAATTTTCATTTTTTTGGTACGCAAGCACAATAGCACCTAGCATCGCTACCAATAAAACAAAACCCGAAATTTGGAATATGATGAAATAGTCAGTATATAAATGTAATCCAATTGCTTTAGTGTTGGAGTTTCCATTATTTAATAATTCTGATATATTAATTTTTGTATTCGATTCAGGAAATACTGGTAAATCTGAGAAAATTAAACTTAATTCAATTAATAAAATTGAAATTAATACTAAGCCAAATGGTAAATATCGTAGCATCCCTTCTTTTGCTTGAACAACATTGATATTAAGCATCATAACCACAAATAAAAATAACACAGCTACAGCTCCTACATAAACTATTATAAGAGTCATGGCTAAAAACTCTGCATTTGACATAAGGAAAATTATAGCAGCATTAAAAAAACTTAAAATTAGATACAAAACAGAATAAACTGTATTTCTTGATAGAATAACCATCAAAGAAGAGAAAATTAAAATCAAAGAAAAAAATCCAAACAAAGAAAACATAAACTACAGATATTTTGAATCTGACTCAAGGTTTTTAGATATTTCCATTTCCCACCTATCCCCATTATCAAGCAGTTTTTTTTTATCATATATTAATTCTTCTCTTGTTTCAGTAGCAAATTCAAAATTAGGACCTTCAACGATTGCATCAACAGGACAAGATTCTTGACAAAAACCGCAATAAATACATTTAGTCATATCTATTTCATATCTGGTTGTTCTTCTGGATCCATCATCTCTCGGTTCTGCTTCGATAATAATGGCTTGAGCAGGGCAAACCGCTTCACATAGCTTACAAGCTATACATCTTTCTTCACCAGATTCATATCTTCGAAGCGCATGCTCTCCTCTAAACCTTGGACTTAAAGGCCCTTTTTCAAAGGGATAATTTATAGTTACCTTTTTTTTGAAAAAATATTTTAAGGTTAATAACATCCCTTCGAGAATTTCTATTAACAAGGTGTTCTTTATTATTTTTAAAAATTTATTCATAGCTCCCAATTAACAATATCTATTATTATTTAAAATTTTTCAAAAAAGTACAAGTAACTTGAGGTAATAACTATCCACAGTAATGAAATAGGTAAAAATACTTTCCAACCTAATCTCATCAACTGATCATACCTATATCTCGGTAAAGTAGCTCTAATCCAAAGAAAAAGAAACAAAATTATACAAACTTTTAGAAAAAACCAAAAAAATCCAGGTATGAAATATAGAAAATCGTAATCAAAGGGCGGATACCAACCTCCTAGGAATAAAATTGTTGTTAAAGAACTCATCAATATCATATTTCCATATTCTCCAAGAAAAAAAAGACCAAATGCTAATGATGAATACTCAACATTGTAGCCTGCAACTAATTCAGCTTCAGCTTCAGGCAAATCAAATGGAGCTCTGTTTGTTTCAGCTAACGTAGATATGAAAAAAATTAAAAAGACTGGAAAATGAGGGATAAAAAACCATAAATTTTTTTGTGCTAAAACTATTTCAGTTAAGTTTAATGAACCCACCGTTAACAAAATATTAATTATTATCAGTCCAATTGAAACTTCATAAGAAATCATTTGTGCAGCAGATCTGAGAGCGCCAAGAAAAGCGTATCTAGAATTACTTGACCAACCAGCCATTATTATTCCATAAACACCTAAAGAAGATATTGCAAATACGTAAAGTATTCCAACGTTTATATTAGATAAAACTATATCATAATCAATTGGTATTACAGCCCAAGCTACTAGAGCAAGCGTGAAAGTTAATATTGGTGAAAATAAAAAAATTAATTTATTAGAGTTAGTTGGAACCACCGTTTCTTTTGTTAACAATTTTAATCCATCAGCTAAAGGTTGAAATAAACCAAAAGGACCAACAACATTCGGACCTTTTCTGAGTTGAATGGCACCAATAACGCGTCTTTCAAAATATGTAAGATAAGCAATAAATATCATTAATGGCAATATAATTAATACAATTTTAAGAATTATGTAAAAAATTTCAAATAACATTTTTACTCAAATATTTTTCATTGAGCAATTAGACATCACCAAGGAAAGTCTGCTTACTGAATCGGTCATATAAAAGTTTTTGATATTTGATGAAATAGAATGAGACGAGATTTGGTTATTTTTCAGAAAGCTTTTGGGTTCAATTTTAGAAAAGATATTTTTTTTTATAACATTAATATCTTTTAAATGTTGATGCTCTTTGAATAAAGCGATTCTAAGCTGTTGAAAATTATTAAAACCTAAATCAATATTTAAAACTTTAGCCGTTTCGAGAAGAAACTTCCAAGATTCATTTACATTAGACAAAGGGTTTTTGATTTTAGCCGAAATTTGAGGTCTACCTTCAAGATTCACAAAAACGCCTTCAGTTTCTGTAAAGCATGGTATTGGAATTATCATGTCAGCATAATTGGCTGATTTATCTCCGTGGTGTCCAAAATAAATTACAAATGTATCATTATTCAAATTTTTAAGATCAATTTCATCTGCAGCAAATAATATTAGTACATCAGATTTCTTTTTATTAACATGATTTAAAATATTAAACTTTTGAAAATCATCAAAACCTTTAAAAAAATTTAAGTCATACGCACCTACTCTACCAGCAAATGTTTGCAAAACATTGAAACCACACCACTGATCAATATCACAATACTTTTGATATAAATGTTTTGTTGTAAAATAAATTTCTGCAGAATCGTCAACTGTTAGAGCACCTTGTCCAAGTATAATTAAAGGTCTTTTAGATTTCTTTAAAGACTTAGAAAAATTATGTTTTCCGTTTAAAATACTCTTTAAAATAGATGGAGACTCTCCTAAAAAGTTAACTTTGTAATTAAATTCAGCAATCTGACCAATATAACCAATTTCAATGTTACTATCAGAATTTAAAAATCTTTTTCTAATTCTTGAATTTAAAATAGGAGCTTCAACTTTTGGGTTACAACCAACAAATAAACACAAATCGCATTCATCTATTCCTTGAATGGTTGTATTAAAAAGATACGAAGATCTATCTTCAGGGACTATGAACGAGTTATCTTGTCTACAATCATAAACAACTTTTTTCTCTAATCCATCTAAGAAGAGTTTAAAAGCATATATTGTTTCACAATCGATAATATTTCCTAACAAAGAGGCTATACTACCAGATGATCTTATCTTTTCTGCAAATAAGTTTACAAGCTCTAAATTATCAACCTCCTCAAGTTTTCCATTTTTTTTTATATATCCTTTATCCAATCTTTGAGATAACAACCCATCATAAGCAAATCTAGTCTTATCTGAAATCCACTCTTCATTAATTGACTCATTGACTCTTGGTAGCACTCTCATTATTCTGTCTGCTTTAGTATCAAATCTAACATTACTTCCAACTGCGTCCATTAAATCTATGCTGTCTATTTTCTTTAATTCCCATGGTCTTGCTATGTAGGCATAAGGTTTTGATGTAAGAGCACCAACTGGACATAAATCAATGATATTTGCTGACAACTCAGATCCTACTGTACTTTCTAAATAAGTAGTTATTTCAGTGTCTTCACCCCTACCAATAGTGCCAATTTGATCTATTCCCGCCACTTCTTCAGCAAACCTTACACATCTAGTGCAATGTATACAACGAGTCATATGAGTTTTAATAAGAGGCCCTAGATTTTTATTCTTTACAGCTCTTTTAGATTCTATAAAGCGACTGAATCCTTTTCCGTAGGCCATAGCCTGGTCTTGAAGATCACATTCACCACCTTGATCGCAAATAGGGCAATCTAAGGGATGATTAATTAATAAAAATTCCATAACTCCGTTTCTAGCTTTTTTTACTAACTCACTGTTAGTTTTGATATTCATTCCTTCAGATACCGGCATTGCGCAAGAGGCAACTGGTTTTGGAGAATTATCCATTTCCACGAGGCACATCCTGCAATTTCCAGCAATTGACAATCTTTCATGATAGCAAAATCTTGGGATTTCAATTCCAATATTTTCACAAGCTTGAAGAATGGTAATACCATTTTCAACATTTACTTCTTTATTATCAATTGTTATTTTTGGCACTTTACGCTACGTATCTATTAGAGTTTGAAATTCTGTTCATAATATCATGTTTGAAGTGTTTTAGAAGTCCTTGTATTGGCCAAGCTGCAGCATCTCCTAAAGCGCAAATAGTATGACCTTCTATTTGGTGAGTTACTTCTTCTAGTAGCTCAATTTCATCAACCGTGATTTTATTGTCGACCATTCTGTTCATCATCCTCATTAACCATCCAGTTCCTTCTCTGCATGGAGTACATTGACCACAGGATTCATGTTTGTAAAATGCTGAGAGACGAGCAATTGCTCTCACTATATCTGTTTGTTTATTCATAACTATAATGCCTGCTGTTCCAAGACCCGATCCAACATTTTTCAATGAATCAAAGTCCATTGTAATTGTTTCACATATTTGTTTGGGTAAAAGAGGGACTGAAGAACCTCCTGGTATAATAGCGAGAAGGTTTTCCCAGCCACCTATTACATCACCAGCATATTTTTGAATTAAATACTTCAGCGAAACTCCTAATTCCTCTTCAACATTACAAGGTTTATTCACATGACCAGAAATACAAAATATTTTTGAACCTGTATTATTTTCTTTTCCAAGTGATGAGAACCACTTTGAGCCCCTTCTCAATATCGAAGGAATGACTGCAATCGTTTCTACATTATTAACGGTTGTGGGCATGCCAAAGAGACCTACATTAGCAGGAAATGGTGGCTTTAATCTTGGTTGTCCT
>CABZAL010000016.1 GCA_902523675.1 uncultured Alphaproteobacteria bacterium
AGATGATGCTGCAGGTGCGGCAATAGCTGATCGTATGTCAGCTACAGTTAGAGCATTAGATATGTCCGTTAGAAATGCTTCAGACGTTTTATCAATGGCTCAAGTTGCCGAAGGTGCACTAGATGAAGCCTCGTCGGCATTACAAAGAATCAGAGAATTAGCTATTCAGGCAGCAACAGATATTGTGAATGCAGAACAAAAACAATATCTTCAAACAGAAGTAAATCAACTCTTAGATGAAATGGACAGAGTTACAAGAGATACAACATTTAACGAAATAGCTGTTTTGGATGGCACATTTGCAGATAGAAGATTTCAAATTGGAGCTCATGAAAGAGAAAAAGCAGTCATATCAATAGCTAATATGAGAAATACCTCTCTTGGAGCATATCAGGCTACAACAGAGGGAACCAATGCTGAAGCTAATTTGGCGCAAAATGCTTTTGTTGGAGCAGATAAATCTAGTTTGACAAGTAAGGTAGTCGATGGTGATGATTTTACACTTACGGGATTACTAGGTTCAAAAACAATTGATGTTGCTGATGGTAACACTGCGAAAGCAGTAGCAAATTTAGTTAATCATGATTTTGATTCTACTGGTGTTTCTGCAACTGCGTCTACACAAGGAAAAATTCAATTTATAACTAGTGACAGCAGTGCAGCTGGATCTCATGTAGTAACAATGAATGTTTACGGTAAAAATACAACTGCACAATCTATTTCAGCAACTATTACCCTTGGAACGTCTGTAACTGCTGCAGAATTAACAGATTTAAGAGATCAATTTAATGCATTCAGCTCAACTACTGGAATTTCGGCAACACTTAGCGCAGATAAAACAAATATTATTATTGTTCAAGATGAAGGTGAAGATATTGTAATTGAAAATGTGGATTTTGCTAGTGTATCAGATGCCAATACTAAAATGAGATTAACTGGTATGAATTTTAAACAAGATTCAACAGGAACTATCATAGAAGTCGAGGATGCGAGTCAAACTAACGATAGTGTTAGATTAGGTGGAGAGGTTACATTTCATTCTTCACATACATTTTCAATTGTTGCAAATGCTGACGGTGGACTTTTCGAATCATCCGCTGCGGCTTCAACTTTAAATTCAATTTCAACTATTGATGTTCAAACAATGGCTGGTGCTGTAGATGCACTTAAAGTTGTTGATAGAGCATTAGATCGTGTGCACATGGAAAGAGCTAAGTTTGGAGCCATAATGAGTAGAATGAATGTAGTTATCGATAACTTGACAAATGTTTCTCACAATCAACAAGCTTCACATTCTAGAATTATGGATGCCGATTTTGCACGTGAATCCTCAAGACTTGCCAAATCGCAAATTTTGCAACAATCTGCAATGAATATGATCGCTCAAGCGTCAAGAACTATGCAGAATGTTCTCGTTCTTTTTCAGGGTTAAAAAATGACTTAATAAAGTCGTTTTAATTAACTACAGGTTTAAAAAATGGCTACAGAAATATTATCGAAAATTGGTGTGGGTTCAGGACTGAATACAACTGAAATCATAGACGCGCTTGTGGAAGCTGATTCTGCTGCCCAAAGAGAAAGTATTGATAATCTAGAAAGTAGTACTAAAGACAAAATATCTGCTTTCGCAAAAGTCAAAGCAGACCTTAAAAGTTTCAACGATATAATAACGCAAATTCAAAGCAGTGATTCCTATGGATATAAGGGAGTTACATCTGACTCTACTGTTGCAACAATTACAGCCTCAGGATCTAAAGCAGGCGCAACTGTAAATTCAAGTTTAACAGTCACAACTCTTGCATCACAGCACTCTTTAACTGGTCCAACATATTCTTCCACTAATGCAACTGTCGGTTCTGGAACGCTTACTATTGATTTTGGAACATGGAGCGCAGACCCTACATCTGGAGGAGGACAAACTCATACTGGAAATGGGCAATCTCAAATTAGTATAACAACTACCACAACAACAACAGTAACACAACTGAGAGATATGATAAATAATGCTGCTACTGATTCAGATAATGATGGAACCAAAGATGTTTTAGCAAGTGTAATTTATGATGGTTCAAATTATATGCTGATGCTAAAAAGCGAGTCTGGAGCCTCAAATGAAATGAAAGTTGCTGCTACATCAAATTTAGCGACTGCTTCTGGAGGCGTTGGTTATGATTATAATACAACCACATCTAATATGAGTCAGAGAGTTTCGGGAATAGATTCTGCCTTTACAGTTGATGGTATTTCAATGACCCGTTCTTCAAATACTGTTACTGACTTATTTGATGGATTTACAGTACAACTTAAAAAAACAACATCGTCTGCTATAAAACTTACGAGTGAAGTTGACCTAGAAAACGTTCAATCACTCCTGGAAGGTTATGTAATGACATATAATGAAGTTCAACAAAGTCTAACAGCAATGTCAAAAAATGATGAAACTGAAAATGAAAGTGATGGTGCTCTTATTGGAGACAGCACTTTGAGACATATTCAAAATGAATTAAGAGATATGAGTTCAACAGCAATTGTAGGGTATGAGAATGGACCTTATTACTTATCAAATTTAGGTGTGAAAACAGAAAGAACTGGACAATTATCTTTTGATCCTACCCAATTAAAAGAGCAATTTACTTATGATGCAGATGCGGTTAGAGCTTTTTTTTCAAATAATTTGGCTTCAAATAATTCAGATGTTGCAATTTCAGCTTTTAGCATGGCAAACACACAACCAGGAACTTACGCATTCTCATCAGATGGGTCAACGCACACAATCGGTGGAGTATCTGCAACTAAAAGTGGTTCAAATTACACCGTATCGAGTGGAAACCCAAATGGATTAGTTTTAAGTACCAGCAATAACGCAACCAGTGGAACAATATTTTATGGTAAAAGTTTTTTAACATTAGTGAAGGATAAACTAGATGTTTTCTTAAAATTTAATAGTATAGTGGATAAGAGAATCACTAATTTTAATGATACTCTGGCAACTATTGCTGAAAAAAGAATAGCACTTGAGGACAGAATTGATTCTTTAACAGCTAGATATGCTAAACAATATGCTAGTATGGAAAACAGCGTTGCAGGTTTTAAAGAAACAGGAAATATGCTATCTGCAATGCTTGATGCTCAAAATAAAGACTAAGATATATTAAGTATATGGCTTATTATTTTTTCTCTAATCTCTTTCAGATAAGGAGTGGGGTTTAGTGCCCTATCTCTGTCAAAATCTGCTCTTGGGTTGTCTTCACTTTTACTTGAATGTATCCCCTTCTCGTTTCTGTCTCTTGCAAAATGCTCTAAATAAGAAGTCTTAGTTTGTATAAAAGGTACACCTAATTGTTGAGGCCAGAAATAATCAAACCCATATGCAGTTTCGTAAACAGGGTTAGTATTTAAAAAATCAACAATTTTTGAGACCATTGATCTAGTGTAACACTGACTAATTCCCGGACAGGTCTTTCTTATTGATATATCTTCTTCTTCTTTGATAATATTTTTTTCTTGAGAATGAAAAATACTATTAAAAAATCCCATTGGCATGGGTTTCTCAAAAGATACAGATGATACTGTGTATAAGTCTCTCATTACACTAAAAAATTCTGGATCGTGAATAGAATCATTATCGGTAATATAAAGTAGCTCATAATCCTTATAAATGTATACAAAATCTCTGAATGCTCTTGCTCTTGATCTTTCTATTCCCCCGGTTACTCTAAATTGTAAAACATCTTTTGTGTAATTTGATAAAAATTTTCTATCGTAAGTTGTTGAGGCGTCATCATAAATTACTAATTTTATATCATCGTCTAATATTTCTTTTAAATTGTTTAAACACAATTCTGTAACAAATTTTCTATTAAAGGTAGATAAAGCCACTAATATTTTTGTCATTTCCTAAATAATTTTTTTTTAAGTCGTTTGTAATTGTATCAATATTAACTTATTTAGTGGAGTAGTAAATGGAAAATAATTCTCAAAATAAAAAAAGTATTTCTAATAATTCAATCTCTAGAGCATCAATTGAAGGAATAAAAATTGTAGAAAAACTCTTAAAAACTATGCACAAGGATATTAAGTCACTGATGAAATGCGAAGTTTTTGAAAAAGGGGATACAAGAATTGGTAAAATTGTAGAAAGGATAAACAATATTGCACTTAGTCTTCAAAAAACTTTAGATTTAAAAAAAGGTGGTGAAATAGCACAGAATCTTGATCATTTGTATAAACACATAAGATTTGCAGTAATAAGAGTTTGGGAAGATCATGATTTCTCATATCTTAAGAGTGCTGAAAAAGTTACAGCAACCATAAATGAAGGTTGGTCTAAAATGTCTTTAGCTGCTGCCTAAATTTTCGAATTTAATAATTTCTTCATTTTTTGTATTGGCTGAATCCAACAACCAATTTTTTCTTGTCTGACCAAAGTTACAGATGGATACCAGTCTTGGTTTTTTTCCAGGCCCCATCTCCAATCAGGCACAACCGGGGTCATTAAATAAGTTTTTTTATTCATTGACCCTGCTAGATGAACTAATGATGTATCAACTGAAACAATTAAATCCATTTCAGACGTCAAGTAAGCTGTGTGCGCAAAATCGTATAGATATTCTGAACATGGATTAACATTTTTATATTTTTTAAGGATTTTTTCTTCTTTTTTTTCAAATACTTTTTGAATAGCATAAAATTCAACTTTTTCTAAAGAAAATAGTGTTTGAAGCATTTCTAATCCAATTGATCTATTTTTGTCTCTCCAATGTTTTGGGTTTCCACTCCAAGTAATACCAACTTTTAATTTTTGATTGTTTAAAGTTCTATCAATTTGATCTTGAAATTTTAACTTTTTAGATTTTATTCTTTTTTTACAAATATAAATTGGTTTTGGCTTTTCTTCTATATAATTTAAAAGTAAATAAGGTAAACTCATCAAATGTGTTCTAAAATCAAAAGTATTGGGACTTAATTCAGGCAATGATGATACAATTTTTATATCATCTAAATCCGGTGAAGCCTTCAATAAATTTATTAATTCGGGATTAGTTGCCAACGTAATTTTATAACCTAAACTATTAAAAAACTTTAAATATCTTGAAAACATTATATCATCACCAAATCCTTGTTCCTTGATTACAAGTATTTTATTATTTGTATCTTTTTTGACATCTTTTTGCTGCATTTCAATATAACCGCTGCCGCCATATTTGTTTAAAACAGCTTTTTTGTCTCTTTTTTCGTGAAGCTCGATTCCTTTTTTAAAATTACCCTCAAGTATCTCCAATAATGCAATATTAAAATTTGCATAATAAGAATCTTTGTTGATTTTAAGAGATCTCTGGTAATACTCTCTAGCTTTAACAAAATTTGCGTTTTCAAAATGATATACCCCAATACCAAGAACAGAGTTTAAATGGTCTGGTTCTAAATTTAATGCTGTTTCAAAACAAGTCTTAGCCATTTCAAATTCTCGTAACATAATATATGCTGTCCCAAGCATTGCCCAGTTATTTGGAAGTTGGGGAAGTTTCTCAACACATTTAAATAATAACTCTAGTGCTTCTTCTTTTTCTCCTGTTTTAAACAGTTTCAGAGATGCTAAATCGTACATTATTAAATAATGACTAGGAAAAATTTTATTTGCCTTAGCTAATGTTTTTAATTCTAGGTCTTTATCTGTTTCACCATAAATTTTGGCAAGCATCAAATGAGCTTCAAGAAACTTTGGATTTAACTTTATTAATCTTTTTAATCTTTCTATTGATGATGTAAAATCAGATAAGGGGGCTAATCTGTTCGCATAAACAATTTCATTCAAAGCTAATGCATATTGTGCATATGAACTGTCTTTTTTATGAACTAAGATTTCCCTAGCCATAGAAACCGCAGTTTTTAGATCATGATTATTATCAGGATCTGATAAAAATGATTTTAAATTTTCTTCCATTACATCAAGTGATTTTACTAGCATATTAAATTCCTTTTTTTGTAATTATTTGTTCAATTTTTATGCCAAAAATTAAATAATTTTTATATTGAGTCGTTTTAATTACGGAGATTAATTTTGAGTAATTCAATACCATCAGGAAGTAACCTTCCTATATTTAGTATTAAGAAAAGTACTAGAGAAATTAGAGATTCTATATCAAGAATTTCTACAGGGTTGAGAGTACTAAGTGGCAATGACGCAGCATCTCATTCACTTGGTACACAATTAGCAGCTCACGGGGAAAGTTTCAAAAGCGCTTCATCTAATGCACAGTCTGGAATCGATCTCCTCACATTTGTAGAGGGCGCTCTTTTAGAATTGACTGATTTGTCAACTCGTTTAAGAGAGCTTGGCTTTGAGCATGATTTGTCAACAAATGATACATCTGATATTGCTGCGATAAATGCTGAAGCAACTTTAGTAAGTGATACGATAGATGCTGTTGTGAGCTCTCTCACTTTTAATAGCATCAATGTACTTGGAACGTCATCTAAAACATTTAATGTTGGTATAAATGACGCAGGAAACACCCAAAGCATACAAACGACTGTTGGAATATCTGCCACAGATATTACAGGTGCCAATGGTGTCGAAAACTCAGCAGACACAACATTAGGACAAATTACACAATCCTTAGGTGCAGTTGCAGGAAGTTTACAATCTCTAAAAGGTTATCAAGCTGTAGCCGAATCATCTGCAGCAAATCTACTTGAAGCTGCATCAAACCTGCAAAGCACAGATTTAGCTTTTGAAACAGCTAAATTAACGAAAGCTTCTATAATTCAAAATTATGCTCTTGCAATGTTAGCACAAGTAAATAATGAAGAACTTCAGAAATTAAAAATTTTGGCTTAAAGCTAAATAATATCTCTTGATGTCGTTATTATTATTGTAAATAATTATTAATGAAAGGTTAGTGGATATGTTAGATAATTATGGTATTGAAAAAGAAAAAAAACTTTCAAAAAAACAAACTCTCTTAGATGAGACTATCAAAGAGAAAAAATTATCAAAATACGAGATTATAAAAAAAATGTATGAAAGCCTATTAAACGAAATGGATGATCTAAAAAAAATTCTTTTTGAGGATTTATCGGTAACGGAAAAAGCAAAAGCCAAAGCAGAAAGAATTTCTAAAATTGCATTCACTCTTCAATCCATTCTGGATATGGATAATGGAAAGGAAATTTCAGAGCAACTTACATGGTTGTATAGGTTTATCAGATATGCGACAAAAAGAATACAAGACAATGAGGATATGAATTATGTTCAACCAGCATACAAAGTAGCAAAATCTTTGAATGAGGCATGGGCCAGCATACCAACTCAAAATCGATTTTAATTTATAAATTTACTCCCCCATTATTTAATCTATAATATTAATGGGGGAATATGTTTTTATCCATATTATCTACACTTGTTTTAGGTACAATTATTGGAAGTATAGTTTCAATCAGTGTATTTGGTTTTTTAGCATTAATTAATTTTTTTTCATCCTCTATTTCTAGTTTTTTTAGTTATTCAACGGATAATACTGTCGAATTTTCTTTTTTTAAAATATTCCTGTATCTTTTAGTTCCCTCCCTTTTGGGTTTATTTGTGGGATTCCTTAGATCTTTGACAAATGATCAAAGATGGCATGGACCACCAGATGTTATTTTATCTGCACATTCAAGGACAAATCCACTTAATATAAAAGCAGGATTCTTAACCTCGTTTTCTGCAATTTGCTCAATTTCTGCAGGTGGCTCGGTTGGACAATACGGACCGTTGGTTCACTTTGGAGCAACTATAGGGGCAGAAATCAAAAAATTTGCAAAAAAAGCAGGTAATATGCAGATCTTTTTAGGTGCTGGTGTGGCTGCTGCAATATCTTCAGGATTTGGTGCACCTATTGCAGGGTTAGTCTTTGCCAGAGAGGTTATACTCAGACATCAATCCCTCGCCTCTTTCGGTCCAATTCTTGTTTCATCATTAGTTGCATACTTTGTTACAAAGCTTTTTTTTGGATTCACCCCCATCCTTCCTTCTAGTATAGGAGGAATAAATAATTTTGCAGAATTTCCCGCCTTAGTAATTACAGGATTAATTTGCGGATTTGTTGCAATTCTTTATATGCGAGGACTGACACATCCAAAATTTTTTCCAGATACATCAAAAATTCATCCATGGTTTCAGCCTGCTTTAGCTGGATTATTATGTGGAATTGTTGGAATGTTCATACCTCAAGTTACTGGCCTTGGAACAGAGACAATTCAAAATATCTTATCAGGAGACGTTCTTTCTAACATTGCAGCACAATTTTTAATTTCTAAGTTATTTTTAACAATAATATGTTTGCGTCTAGGATTAATTGGGGGAGTTTTTGCACCAGCATTATTTTTAGGAGCATGCAGCGGTATCTTATTAGGAACTTTCTTTAATACCATGATTCCCGATACAAATATTGAATTATTTGCCGTAGCAGCAATGGCAGCTGTAGGTAGTTGTGTTATAGGTGGGCCTCTGGCAAATATGATGATTGTTTTTGAATTAACTTCTAATTATCAAGCAACTCTTGCTGCAGGAATTAGCATAGTTTTTGCTTCTTTGGTTTCATCAAAGATTATTGGTCAGTCAGTCTTTGACAAAGTTTTATTAAATAGAAATATTAATTTAGATTTAGGTGATGAAAGTTTAATATTAAAATCTATAAAGATTAAGGACATTTTTGAAAAAAAATGTCTCAGATTTAATGAAAATAACACGGTTGGTGATGTAATTAAAAATTTGACATTTAAAAAATCGAGCGACGGATTTTTAATCAATTCTGAAGGAATACTTTTAAACAAGCTAGAACTTCATCAATTGATAAATGTTAAAAAAAACATAAAACTTAAACATTTGAAAAAAAATAAATACCTGCAGATCAATGAAAACGAAAATATCTTTAATGCAATAGATATTTGTAAAGACTTCGTTGGTGAGTCAATACCCGTAGTCAACGATAAAAAGTTACTTGTTGGAGTAATAACAGAAAGCGATTTGTTTAATGTTTATATCAAAACATCAAGAAATCAAAGAGAATTAGAATCTCAAAACTAAACAAATCTTATTATATTATTTCTTATTTCTTCTGAGTTTTTAGAAATTTTAGAAATCATCTCATATTTAGTAGATGCTTCGTTGTGAATAAAAAAGGGTTCAAACAAATTTCTCGCCTTAAAAAAAGCTTCTGTAGATGATCCATGAGATGGCGCGCCTTTAGGATTATATCTTTTTGAGCCATGATATTTAGGGTCGAAAACATTTGTATTATTAATAGAGTTAACTGGATAATTTAAATTGGCATTCGGAAGACGTGGCATACCAATTGCAATGTCATTAAATAAGGTCTGATTTTGACTAGGAATATCAAATATAGGATTTACAATATTAACCATATTTAAATATTAATACAGTTTTAAAAAAAAACAATAAGTAATTCAATGGCAGTTCATTTTAATAAAGCAAAACACCAATATCAAAAAACAGATATTTCTTCTTCACAGAACAATGACCCAGTGGAAATTGTTAAAACGATGGTAAATGAATTGAGAAAATCAATGAAAATTGTAACTTTACATACAAACGATAAAAAAAATAGAATTTCAAGAAATAAGCATTTTAGCAAAGCACTAGTAATAATCTACACTTTACAAACAAGCTTAGATTTTGAAAAAGGTGGTGAAATCGCAACTCAATTGTTTCAAGTTTATGAATATTGCAGACAACAACTTATTAGAGGATTTCGATCTCAAGTCGTTGATGGTATAAATAAAGCAATCAAAGCGTTAAAAGAAATTTTTGAAAATACTTATATCCAAAAACAAAATGTTTGATTTAGAAAATATATCATTAACTAATCAACTTGATAAATTAGAGCAAATTTCTGACACCATCTCGAAATTAGTCCCTAAAGATGATATTGATCAAATTAATGATTTAGACAAAATTAGAAAAAAAATAATAAAAGATATTGAAATTAAAAATTATAAATTTTCAGAAGACAATAAAAAAACTGTAGTATCTTTAATTTCCAAAAATGAAAAAATTATTTCTAAAATTATTATAAATTCTCAAAAAAATTTAAAAATCCTCAACAAAGAAAAGAAAAGATCCCAAGCCTATTTAAGAAACTTCTCAATCTAAATTTTTTGGTTTAATATAAAATTTAAACTTGGAATTATCTCTTGATATATTTTTCCAACTTTTTGCATTAAACAATATAGAACATAATCCTGAGGTTACATATGAATTGATTGCCTCAAAATGGGAGTCATCATGAATTTCACTGGTAGTTATTCTAACAAATTCAGACAAAGACGGTTCATGAGCAATAATCATGACTGATTTCTCATCTTTTTGAGACCGTAAAATATTAAGCATATTCTCAGCAGTTGTATGATATAATTCATCTAAAAACTCAACATTCAAACCTTTTTGAAATGACTTAGATATTATTTCATAAGTTTTTCTAGTCCTTAATGCTGTTGAACACAAAACTTTTGATATTTCAATCTTTTGATCATTTAAATAATTACATATTTTTTTAGTTCTTAATTCTCCTTTTTTTTGGATATCTCTGTCAAAGTCATTTCCGTTATATGAGTCCCAGTTAGACTTTGCATGTCTTAGAAGAAATAAGTTTTTCATTCTTGTATTTAAACAAATATAATTAAATTTTAAAAGAAAATTTCATTATATTTTTGTTTAAGAAAAAGTTTTTTTTCTGGAATAATATTTTTTGCCCTTTGAAATTTTTGCTTAATTCTATCTTTAATTATTTTTAAGTCTTCAGAACTAAAATCATTGTCAGCATTGCAATATCTGTTAAAGAGGAATGCACTTTCCTCGGCAGCATCACCTGATTTAAAATACTCATCTCCTGATTGTGAAGTATTGTTTGGATTCCAAACACACACAAATTCATTAAGAAAGCCTGTTTTAGCTTTTTTTTTTGATAAATTTAAAAATAAATCATAATCATGAGCTTTAAATCTCGAACCATAACTTTTATTCAGTGATCTCATATAGTTTTCATCATAGAAACTTTCTAGGCATGATCTTTTAATTATTGTTCCAAATGATGGCATGTACATATCAAAAATTAAAAGATCTTTAAACTCATTTCTTGAATTAACATAATTATTTGGCAAATATCCTGCGTGAGAAAATTTAAAAACTTGATTTTCTTTCTGAATTGCCATTTTGCCATATGCAATTTCAAGATCATGATTTAACAAGTAATAAAAAAGTTGATCTATTTTTTTTGGAATGAAAAAATCATCTGAATTACACATTAATATGTAAGGAAAATTTGAGTGTTTTATACCTTTGATAAAAGAAAATCCTACGCCAAGATTCGTTTTGTTTTTAAAATACTTAATTCTGTCAGAATACTGTTTAAATTTTGACATTAGTTCTGGTGTTTTATCAGTAGAACAATCGTCAACAATTATTATTTCTCCTAAATTTTTTAATTCTAAAGCAGAAGCAACCGCTATTGGGAGAAGATCAGAATCATTATATGTTGGAATTACTACCGATAGCATTATAATTTTATCATTTCGTCTCTGTATAAATCTTGGAAATGTTTAGCTCCTTTAGGGCCAAACCAATTTTTAGGTGCAATTACTTTTTCTTTTTGATCACCAAACCAACTTCCCCACCATGAAAAGGTGCTATTACTCATTATGACTGAATCACACAAAGACAAACTAATCATGTCATCAATTTCGTCATTATTGTTAAGAAAATTATAGTTGGATATATCAAAATTGTTTTTTACAGATTCTAAATCATCCGTAAAAAGAAAAAAATCATGATCTTTTTTATTAAAAAAAGATAAGGCTTTGAAAATGTAATTTTGAGAAACAGGTGGAAGAACCTCTTTTATTTTCTGATAGTCCCCCATTCTAATATGAACTCCAACTTTTTTTTTTTTAAACTTGCTAAACTTTTCTCTAATTTTTAGTTTTTTTTCCTGCGGAAAAACAAAAAGATTTCTTATTTCATCTTGATAGTCCTCAAAATATTTTTGACTTTGAAAATAACCAACTAGACACACATCATCAATTAGAGGAATTGGAACAAAAATATTTATTTCAATATTGTCCATCATAAAATCCTGTTTATAAGGTTTAAACACAAGATTTGTTGTTGTTTTTATTTTCGAATATAATGTTTGTTTGTATGTTTTATTTATCTTCCCTTGACCTGGTCCGATCCCTCCTATTTCGTAGTTAATACCATAAGTTGTTTTCAATCTAAGTGATAATGCAAAACCAGCAGAGATTTGAAATAATTGATTGCCTAAACCTCCGCACATTGAATTAATAATCATGATATATTTCTATAAATTATATTTTGTAATTATATTTTCTAAAATTTCTTTAACTCTTGTTAATTGTGGAATAAGGTTCCTTTGGTCATTTCCAAGAAAAAGACCATTAATATCAATATCTTCCGTATTATCTAATTTATCGAAAATTGAATATTCTAAAAATTTAGCCATTGGGTTTTTAAGTATATTTCCAGTAACAATTGGTCTAGTTTCAACTCCATTTTTTTTTAATTCGAATATAACTAGTGATCTTTTATTAGAAAGTTTGCCTTTTAAAACTAAACCAAATCCAAACCATGAGGATTTACCCAAACTTTTTTGAATTTTACAATAGTCACTTGAGTTAAATAAATACCTAAAATATCTTGCATTTTTATTCCTTTGTAATAAAAACTTAGGAAATTTTTTTAGTTGTATTCTTCCAACAAGACCATTAATTTCGTTTGGTTTAAGGTTGTAACCTGGTAGCGCGAACTTAAAAAGATCTTCAAATTCATTACCACTTTTATTGTAAATAGAGTTTTTAAAAGGAAGTTCTCTTATCCAACCATGAGATCTCAAAGACAATAAATAATGATAGAGTTCATCATCGTTAGTTGAAATCATACCTCCTTCAATTGTCTGAATATGATGCGAGAAATGAAAACTATTAGATCCTGCGACTCCGTATGTGCCAGTATGAATTTGATTAATAGTTGCGCCTAAAGCTTCACAATTGTCTTCGATTAGAATTAATTTATTGGATTCACATACTTCTTTTAATATTTTAAAATTAGAGGGATTCCCTAAAATATTAATTGCTAAAATTGCTTTTGTTTTTTTAGTGATTGCTTTTTGCACTTTAAATTCATCAATATTCCAAGTATTTGGGTTCACATCAACAAATTTTAGTTTTAATCCATATTGACTTAAAGGAGCATAACTAGTGCTCCAACCAATAGCAGGAACAATGATTTCATCACCTTTATTAAAATTGTATTTTGGGGAAAGTATTAGACTTGCAATAATCAATAAATTTGCTGATGAGCCAGAATTTACCATTACGGAATATTTTGTATTGTTAAATTCAGAAAATTCTTCCTCAAATTTCTTTACATTTAAACCCATTGTTAATTGTGAATCTTTTAGTAATTGAAAAATACTGTATTTCTCTTGCTGATCCCAAGAGCATGATTTAAGAGGATAAAAACATTTATAAAAGGATGGTTTGTTTGATTGCTCTATTTCTTTTTTATAATCACTTATTAAAGTTTCAGAAACAATATTTGATTTACTATTTTCAAAAAAATTATTAATTTCATTAAACATTTAAGATTTAAGCATTAAACGTGCCATTTTTGAAAATTTAAATTAAAATTCTGAGGTTAATGTAGACTACTCATAAAATTGGTTTAAAGTGTAGTACATAAATGATAAGAGGTTTTTTTTGAAAAGAAAAATAGCATTAATCACAGGTGTAACTGGTCAAGATGGATCTTATTTGGCAGAATTTTTAATAAAAAAAAATTATATCGTTCATGGTGTAAAAAGAAGATCTTCCTCTTACAATACAGAAAGGGTAGATCATATATACCAAGATGCATTCGAAACAAAAAAAAGAAATTTTATATTACATTATGGCGATATGACGGACTCAACTAATTTGATTAATATAATTAAAAAAGTTAAGCCAAATGAAATATATAATCTTGCCGCTCAAAGTCATGTCCATGTTAGCTTCGAGACTCCTGAATATACTGGTAATGCAGATGCACTTGGAACATTAAGGATGTTAGAAGCAATTAGGATCCTAGGTTTAAATAAATTTACAAAATTTTATCAAGCATCAACATCTGAACTTTTCGGAAATTCCAAAGAAAAAAAAATGAATGAAAAAACTAGTTTTGCGCCCAACAGTCCATATGCAACTGCAAAATTATATGCTTATTACATAACAAAAAATTATAGATCAGCTTACAATATTTTTGCGTGTAATGGAATTCTGTTTAATCACGAAAGTGAAAGAAGAGGAGAAACATTTGTAACAAGAAAAATTACTTTGGGGATTGCGAATATTTTAAAAAAGAAACAAAAAAAATTATATCTTGGTAATTTGAACTCAATAAGAGACTGGGGACATGCAAAAGACTATGTTGAAGGTATGTGGAAGATACTTCAACATAAAGAACCTGATGATTTTATTTTATCTACCGGTAAGAGTTATTCAGTCAGAGATTTTATTGAAGAAGCATTTAAATATGTTAACATAAATTTAATTTGGAAAGGAAAAGGTAACAACGAAAAAGGTTATGATTCTAAAACTAAACGATGTTTGGTTGAAATTGATCCAAAGTTTTTTAGACCTAATGAGGTTCCGTATCTTCATGGTGATGCTTCTAAAGCTAAAAAATTATTAAAATGGAAGTGTAAGGTAACTTTCAAGAAGCTTGTTGAAGAAATGATGAAAAATGATTTAAAAAATTAATATTATCTCCATTTTATGCTACAGCCAATACTTGGTATTTGTACTTTGGGTCCATAACCAGTAGTTGCAATTATCTTTATAGCACTTAGTAACTCGTTTTTTTTTGGATTTACTGGACTTAAATTCTTCATTTCTAAAATACGACCACGGTACTGCAAAAAATCATTGTTGTTGAAACAAAAAAAGTCTGGAGTACAAACAGCACCATATTTTTTAGCAACCATTTGATCATTATCTAAAAGATAAGGAAAATTAAAAGAATTTTGCTTTGAAAAAATTTTCATATTTTCAAAACTATCTTCCTTGTAATGAATAGTATCATTTGGCATGATAGCTACAACACCAAATCCAAGTTTCTTAATTTGAGGAGTGATTTTAACAACTTCACTAATTATAGCCTTTACATATGGACAATGATTACAGATAAACATAATAAGGGTTCCATTTTTACCCTTTATCTTATTAAGGTTAACAAAAACATCGTCAGTTGAGATTAATTTGAAATTTGAAATTTGAAGATTATTATTCGCGAATGGTGTCGATAACAAAACCATTATTAATCTCCTATAAAATGGAAAAAAATCTCTCGATTTCTTTTTGTATTTCTGTGTTCAAATAAAAAAATTCCTTGCCAAATTCCTATTTTTAATTTTTTTTTAAAAACACTAAAAGTACAACTAGTTTTATTTAAAGATGATTTTATATGAGCTGGCATATCATCATCCCCCTCATAATTATGTTTAAATAGAGTATCTTTTGGGATTATTTTATTGAAAAAACTAATTAAATCTTCTTTAACGTAATCATCAGCATTTTCTTGAACTATCAAAGAGGCAGTGGTGTGCTGAATTGAAATATTGATAATTCCTGAGTTTAATTTTTTTTTATTAATTAGATTATTGATATGGTTTGTTATGTCAATTAGACTTTCACCATGTGTTTCAATTATAAATGAATCAGTTATTTGTTTCATCACACCTCAAAAGTATTGTTATTATTTCAAAATTATAGTATAAATATTTAGGGAGTTAAATAATGACTGAAGAAAAAAAAAATATGAAGAAAGAAGATGTCAAAGAGGTTTTTACAAGGGTTCTAAAAAAACTGAAGAATCACAAAAAATAATTTTTTAAATCTATTTATGTCTAAGGTCTGGATAGAGTGCCAAAAATGTGGAAAAGTCTTTTGGGTTTTTTCAGATGAACTTGAAGTGTTTTATCCCAGAAGATCAATTAACTATCAAATATGCTCCAGTTGTGAGATCAATCATTCACTAATAGACTAATGTCCGATTATTTTAGAAATACTTTTGAGTATGTAATCTCAATATTTCAATTTTTTGAATATTTTTTTTATTTTCTTATTGGTTTAACAATATTTATAGTTTCTAAATTAATGATTAAAATTACAAAGGTTTTGACCATTTTTCCAAAAAAAATCACTGACGTTAAATTTCACAAGAGTATTTTTTTTAAAATATTAAAAACATTTTTATACATAATTTGTATAACATTAACAGGAAAAATAGTCTTTTACTGGTTTATAAGTTATTAACAATTACCAGTAATTTAGCAAGCCATTTTTATTAAATTTTATTAACACTTTTTCCACATTCAATTCAATGCTAACCATCTTTTCAAACTTAAATCTTGATTATTTTGAGGTCCTGCATTTCCAAATCAAATTGAAAGAAAAATAACAATTTTCTTATTTTTTCCTAACCTCGTACCCCACTATAAAAAAGTGCTATTATAAATAATCACAGCGTCCCATTGGAAAAATGTATATAGATTGTCAATTTCATTGTTATAATTTGTAAAAGGATAATCTTTATGAATTTTGGAAATGCAATTTATTTATTATAAGTATTTAAGTCAATTTTAAATTGCTTAATATTTTAACTTTTTATAGCCAATTAAAATTTAATATCTGGGATTTCTCATTAAGTTTTATGATGATTGTTATAACGCCTAACATCTACTCCAAGTTTTTTTTATTTTTTGTAGCTTGTCTCCAATTTCATTTTTGATATTTACTGAAAACTCAAAAAGTTTCTTCACTTCATTTCACTGTTAGTCAGAAAATATTTCCAAATGAAAAAGTCACATTAATCTTAAGTTATTTTTTTATTAATTTCTTTGTAACAAAATGCTAAAAAATTCGTATTTTTAAAAGATTGTGTTATTTTTGTTCTTATATTGAGATATGGATAATTTTGAATTTATTAAAAAAGGTTTTTGGGGATTATTAATTGTTGTAATTATTGTCTTTATTATTTCAGTTATGTTGTTTTAACAATTTTATGGATTTGTATCAAATATTAGCAGTAGTTGGAATGTGGGGGTTAGTTATACTTCTTTATAACATGTGGAAATAAAATAGATTCAAAAACGTCTTATAATTCTCAATTATTTTAAATTAAAAAGGCTTAAAAATTATATTTTAAATAATTAATTTAATTTAATATCAAATAAAGTTAATAAATAATTGACGTTAAAATACCTATGGAGAATGTAAAAAGAAAACTTGAAAAATTTACTTTAAATGCTAATACTTACTAAATACTAAAAATTGAAATAAGGAGACTTTCATGTATTTAAGAATACTTATAACTACTTTTGCTTTTAATTTGTTTTTCTTTACATCTGACTTAAAAGCTGCAGACGTAACAATAGAGATGCTCAACAAAAACAAAGAAACAAAGCAAAGAATGGTTTACAGCCAAGAGTTGGTTAAAATTGAAAAGGGGCAAACCATCGAATGGCTTCCTACAGCTAAAGCTCATAACGTCGAAATTTTAGTTGCACCAGATGGTTACACTATTCCAAAAAAAACGAAACTTAGTGAAAAAGTAACAATGACATTTGATGTTCCAGGTATTTATTTATACCAATGTTCTCCCCATGCTGCTTTAGGTATGATAGGAATAATAGTTGTTGGTGGCGATACTTCAAATAAAGACGCTATATTAAAAGAGAAACTTGTGGGTAGTAAATCTAAAAAGAAAAGAGACAAGTTAGTCGGCGAGATATAGTCTACCTTCATACTGTAATTTACAGGGCCTTGACAAAATTTCCATTTTACTTCCATGGTAAATTTGAAGTCAAGGCACATTACTCTAAGAAATTGAAATTTTAATTCCTTCTTATTCTTTAAATTAGTTAAATTAACATTCTTTTTGTTATGGAATATTATTCGTATTCTATGGTTCCTGGCGGCTTAGATGTACAATCGTAGCACACTCTGTTAATGCCTTTAACGTTATTAACGATTTTATTCGCACAATCAGAAATAAATTTATGATCAAAACGAAACGACTCCGCAGTCATACCATCTTTTGATGTAACTGCCCTTAAAATACAGATCTGCTCGTAGGTTCGATTATCCCCCATAACACCCACTGTTTTTACTGGAAGTAAAACACAAAACGCTTGCCAGATTTTATCATAAAGATTTGCTTCTTTTAATAAATTAATAAAAATTGAATCAGCTTCTTTTAAAATTTTTATTCTAGTTCTCGTAATTTCTCCTAATATACGAATACCTAAACCTGGCCCTGGAAATGGGTGTCTTGAAATAAAATCTTTGGGGATTCCTAATTCTTTTCCCAACAACCTTACCTCATCTTTAAAAAGTTCTCTTAATGGTTCTAATAAATTCAAATTCATTTTTTGAGGTAAGCCTCCCACATTATGATGAGATTTAATTGTAACTTTTTTTTTTCCTGATGCTGCAATAGATTCAATTACATCTGGATATAATGTTCCTTGAGCTAAAAAAAAAACATTTCTTAATTTTTTACTATACTGCTCAAATAATTCTATAAATAATTTACCTATTATTTTTCTTTTTTTTTCTGGATCGGAGATACCCTTTAATTTTTTAATAAATAAAGTCGAAGCGTTTAATCTAGTAAAGGAAATATTAAAATTTTTTTTAAATAAACTTTCAATTTCTTGTGATTCATTTTTTCTCATTAAACCAGTATCAACAAAAATACAGTGTAATTGTTTGCCAATAGCCTTATTTATTAATACAGCTGTTACTGTTGAGTCAACACCACCTGATAGACCACAAATAACCTTTTTTTTTCCAACAATTTTTTTTATCTGATTAATCATATCAGTTTTAAATGAATTCATGTTCCAATCTTTTTTTGCTTTGGATATTTTTAGTACAAAGTTGGATATTATCTTGTCACCCTTAACAGTATGATTGACTTCAGGATGGAACTGCAGACCAAAAATCTTTTTCTTTTTATTTTCGATTATTGCTAATATTGAGTTTTCACTTAAAGCTACAGTTTCAAAATCTTTTGGAATTTTTGTAATTATATCACTATGACTCATCCACACTTTATACTTTTTTTTAGGCTCATAAATTTGATCAATTATAGCTGATTTTTTTAAGATATTTATATTTGCTTTTCCAAACTCTCTCTTATCGCTTTTTTCTACTTTCCCTTTAAAAAAATTGCAAATAAGCTGTAATCCATAGCAAATACCCAAAATTGGAATACCTAATTTGAAAATTTTATCCCCTAAAAGAGGAGCACTCTTTGAATAAACTGAAGAGGGTCCTCCCGAAAAGATGATTCCTCTTGAATTTATAATTTTGGATTTATAATTATTTTCAATATTATTAAAGGGTACAACTTCACAAAAAACTCCGATCTCTCTTATTCTTCTGGCTATTAATTTTGTTAATTGCGAACCAAAATCAATAATAATTATTTGAGTTTTCATTAATTTATTTATTTATCTGATAATTAGGCGATTCTCTTGTTATGGAGATACTATGCACATGACTTTCATCTAAACCTGCTCGAGTGATCTTTACCATTTTTGTATTTTTCTTCATTTGAACAATTGTTTTATTTCCAGTATATCCCATTGCTGCTTTTAAACCTCCCACTAATTGTTCTATTACTTTGCTAACTGAGCCTTTGTAAGGCACTCTTCCTTCTACACCCTCTGGTACGAGTTTCTGAGAATTTTTAATTTCTTCTTGAAAATATCTATCGGCTGAACCTTGTCCCATAGCTCCAATTGACCCCATGCCCCTGTAAGATTTATAACTTCTTCCATTAGATAAGAATACTTCTCCAGGTGATTCATCTGTACCAGCAAACAAAGAGCCAATCATTATCGCATCTGCTCCTACGGCAATTGCCTTAGCTATATCACCCGAGAATTTAATTCCTCCATCTGCAATTACAGGAATTTTCTTGATTCTCGCAATTCTTGATACATTTGATATTGCGTACAATTGAGGCACCCCTACCCCTGCTATAATTCTTGTTGTACATATTGAACCGGGTCCAATTCCTACTTTAAGTGCGTCAGCACCTGCAACAATTAAATCTTTAGCAGCTTCTGATGTAGCAATATTACCAACAATAATTGGTAACTTTTTATATTTTTTTTTAATCTTTATTAAAGTATCAATCACATTTTTAGAATGTCCATGGGCTGTATCTATTACTACAATATCAACTTCAGCATCTACTAAGTGTTTTAATCTATTTAAACCCTCTTCTTGACCAATTCCGATTGCTGCTGCAACAATTAATCTACCAAATGAATCTTTTGATGAAGATGGAAACTTTTCTGCCTTTTCAATATCTTTAACCGTAATCAAACCTACACACCTATATTTATTATCAACAACAAGAAGCTTTTCAATTCTATGATGATGTAAAAGTTTTTTAGCTTCACTTGTTTTTATATTCTCATTAACGGTAATTAATTTTTTTTTTGTCATTAAAGAGCTTATAGGCTGATCAAGGTTTTTAGCAAAACGAATGTCTCTATTAGTCAAGATTCCAATTAATTTTCTTGTTTTTTTCTCAACTACTGGTATCCCGCTAATATTATTTTTATTTTTTATTTCCAAAGCTTCTTTAAGTATATTCTCGGGGTTAATTGTTAAAGGGTTGATAACCATGCCTGATTCAAATTTTTTTACTTTTTGAATTTCTTGAGCTTGTTTTGTTGATGACATATTTTTATGAATTACTCCAACTCCACCTGACTGAGCCATCTTTATTGCAAGATTTGATTCAGTCACAGTATCCATTGCGGATGATATGAGAGGTATGTTAAGCTTAATATTTTTAGTAATATTCGTTTCAAGCGATGCTTCATCTGGTTTAAAGTCAGACAGTGCTGGGAGGATTAAGACATCGTCGAAAGTGAGAGCTTCGTTTATATTTTGCATTTAAAACCTTGATTTAAAATAGTCTAAATAACCCTAAAATTAAAACAAAAAATAAAAATTATTTTTTGATTCCAAATAAATAAACCTCAGAGGATTCTTTTCTTGATGCTAGAGGTTTAATATATTTGATTTTTTTAAGGCTAGTTTTCATTAATTCTAACAATTTACCTTGAGCACCGCCTTGAAAAATCTTACATACAAAAAATCCATCTGATTTCAAAAATTTATTAGAACAATTAATCGCTGTTTCAACCAATTCTATGATTTTTAAATGATCCGTTAATTTATGGCCAGAAGTATTAGGTGCCATATCACTTAGAAGAATATCTACTTTCTGGTTAAAAAATTCTGTAACTTGTGAGTCTAAATCATTAATATCAATTTTAAGAAATTTAATATCATTTATTGGTTCAATTGATATCTTGTCTATACCTAAAACTTTTCCTTTTCGTCCAACTAATTTCTTAGAAATTTGTGACCATCCCCCTGGAGCAGCGCCTAGATCTAATACAGAAGCACCCTTGAAGAAAAAATTAAACTTTTGGTTTATTTGCATTAACTTAAAGGAGGATCTTGATCGCAAACCTTTTTTTTTTGCCTGAATAAAAAAATAATCATTTAGATGTCTTTCGAGCCACTTATTACTCTTGTCCTTTTTTTGTTTTCTTTTTAATTTGATATTTGCCATTTACATGTTTTGGTTGATAATATCCCAAATGATACCTTCTTTTATTCCACGATCAGAAACGAATATACTTTCAATTGCGAAATTTTTTAGTATTAAATCCAGAATTTTTATTCCGTTGTCTAAAAGTAGTTTTCTTGATGACCCTATTATTTTATTTTTTTTTTTTTCTTCATCAGACATTTGCTGAACTTTTTTTATTGCCAAATATACATCTGATATTTGAAAATCGTAGCCCTCAACAGCTTCTTTTTTATAAAACTTTAAATTTTGATGTATTGCACATAAGCTTGTTATAGTACTACAGGAACCAATAGTACTGAACGATAACTCAACTCCTCTCATGCATGAATTTTTAAAGTACTTTATATCATTTTCAATTTCTTGACACATTTTTTGTTCTGAATAAAGACCAATCTTTTGATCTAAATTTATTACCCCTATGGGAATTGAAATAAAATCAAATGGAATATTTTTTGAATGCTTATTCTTGTAAATAATTTCAGTACTTCCGCCACCTATATCAAAAATCAATTTATTTTCATTTTTAAGGTCTTTATATTTTAAACAACTTTTTAAACAAAGACGTGCTTCTTCTTTGGGTGATATAACCTCAACCAAGATACCAGTTTTTGCTTTAACCTCTTTTACTAATTTTTCAGTATTAATCGCTTCCCTACATGCTTGAGTAGCAATACATCTATAGGCTTCAACTTTAAATTTTTCTAATTTTTTTGATATTTTCTCAAATACATCTACTGTTTTCTCAATCTGAGCATTAGAAAACTCTCCACTATATGACAGATTTTCACCTAGTTTAACTGTTGAAGAGAATGTATCAATTATTTTATAATCTTCAAAAGAACATTCGGTAATTATTAGTCTACAATTATTACTTCCTAAATCTATTGCTGCAAAAATATTTCTATCAATATTTTTCATTATTTTTGTTATATATTATTTATTAAACAAAAATTGATAATATGTAATAACCAATTCTAATTTTAATATACCACATGTTGAATTACAAAATTTTAAAAATTATTAAAAAAAATATGTTTATAATATGTTTATTTTTTATTTTTATTCTTTTAAATTTTTTTAGTCATAAAAATAAACTTTTTGCTAATGAAAATATTTCAATCAAATCTTTAAAAAAAATAAACTCAGTACTTGTAGAGAAAATAAAGGTTTCTGAGTTTAATAAAAAAATTATTTTAAGAGGACATACCAAACACTCAAGACAAGTAATCATTAAATCTCAAGTTGAAGGAAAGATTAGTGCGATAAATTTTTCTAAAGGATCTGATGTAAGTGCCGGCGATATAATAGTATTAATTGATCCAGAAGATAAAATTGCTAAACAAAAGGAAATGGAAGCACTCCTAGAGCAAAGAAAAAAAGAATATGAAGTTGCAGAAAAACTTTTTAAAGAAGGATTTAGGTCAGAAGTAAAACTGTCAGAGTCAAGAACTAATTTTGAAAAAGCCCTTGCATCCTTCGAAAAAAGTCAGGTAGCATTAAACAATACAAAAGTTATGATACCATTTGATAGTTTCTTAGAAGACAGTTTTGTTGAACTTGGTGATTACGTTAAAAAGGGTGATAAGATTGTAAAAATTGTTGATCTTGATCCAATTTTCCTTTCAGCTTCTGCAAATGAAAATGAAGTTATGAATTTGAAAATTGATCAGAAAGGTATTGCGATTCTAAATAATGGAGAAAAATTTAAAGGTCATATTAATTATATTTCCTCATCTGCTGATAACAATACTAGAAATTTTAAAATTCAACTTGAAATTAAAAATTCAAAAAAAAAAATACTTTCAGGATTATCAGGTGAAATACAAATAAATCTTTTACCTACTGATGCCTTCTTTATTCCATCATCAGTAGTAACTTTGAATCAAAGCGGTGATCTTGGAATAAAAATTATAGAAAATAATAAAGTAAAATTTTTTAAAATTGATATTATTAGTGATACAGGAAAAGGGTTTTGGATTAAAACTAATAATGTTGATGAGCTAATGTTAATAAGTCGTGGGCAAGAATTTGTAGTTGAAGGTGAATCTGTAGATTATGAATTTCTGGTAAAAGATGTTAGATAGAATACTTAATTCAAGTAAGGCTTTACTAACAATCCTTTTTTTTTCCATTTCATATGGCATTTATTCATATAACACTTTACCAAGAGAAGCTGATCCCGACATAAGCTTACCACTCATTTATATTTCCATTATGCATAAGGGAATCTCTCCAGAAGATTCTGAAAGATTGATAATAAAACCTCTAGAAAAAGAGTTAAAGATTATTGAAGGAGTTAAAAAAATGTCTTCTACATCATATCTAGGTGGAGGTAATATTGTACTTGAATTTGATGCTGGCTTTGAATCAGCAAAAGCTTTGGGTGATACAAGGATAAAGGTTGATCAGGCAAAAAATAAGTTTCCATCGGAAACAGAAGAACCAAAGGTTACAGAGATTAACCTTTCCAGATTTCCAGTTTTAGCTGTAGCAATATCTGGAAATATTGAAAAAAGGATTTTACTTAAAATAGCAAAAGAATTAAAAAATGAAATTGAAAAAATTGAAGAAGTATTAAGTATTAAAGTGATTGGGGAAGACGAAAGACAAATTGAAGTAATTGTTGATCCAAAAAATGTTAAAGCTTATGGGCTTACTGCAAAAGAAGTTTTGTTATCATTAAAAAATAGTAATATTTTAATTCCCGCTGGTAAATTATCAGGAAAAACTGGAAGTTTTGATGTGAAAGTCCCTAGTCTTCTAGAAAATTTAGAAGACATTTTAAGTCTTCCAATAAAATCCACCAATGATTCTGTAGTGACATTAGGTGAGGTTTCAAAAATAAGAGATACTTACAAAGAAACATTAGGAATGGCAAGAAATAACGGACAAAATGCAGTAATACTCGAAATATCAAAAAGGAGTGGTAAAAATATAATTCATACAATTGAAAAAATTAAAGAAAAAGTTTATAAAACCACAAAATTTTTACCTCAAAAAGTTAAAATAGACTATTTTCAAGATGAATCAAAAGCAATAAATACTATGCTTACTGATTTACAAAATAATATCATTCTTGCTGTAATATTAGTATTAATAATTATAATTTATTGGATGGGATGGAAATCAGCCTTGCTCGTCAGTTTTGCAATTCCTGGATCATTTTTAATTTCTATGACTTTTCTTTCATTTATAGGAATCACAATAAATATTGTCGTTTTATTTTCATTAATCCTTTCAGTTGGAATTTTAATAGATGGCGCAATAATAGTTGTGGAATACGCTAACAGGAGAGCTTCGGAAGGATTATCATTTCAAAAAGTCTTTTTTATGTCTTCTAAAAAAATGTTTACTCCAGTTTTAGCATCTACATTAACCACTTTAGCTGCTTTTTTTCCATTGGTTTTTTGGCCAGGCGTTGCTGGAGAATTTATGTTTTATTTGCCTGTTACTTTATTAACAATTCTTTCTTCCTCATTGTTTATGGCTTTAATATTCATACCAGTGCTTGGAAATATTATAGGAGTAGATTCCCCTAGAGCCAAGGAGGAAAGAGAGAATCTTAAACTGCTTGAGTCAGGTGATCTTTCACAAATTTCTGGAATTCAAAAATTCTATTTAAAAACTTTAGAATGGTGTCTTCAAAAACCATTTAAAATAGTTTTTTCTACTATCTTTCTATTAATTTCCATTCAATTTGTATACTTTAAATTTGGAAAAGGAATAGAGTTTTTTCCAGCAATAGAACCCGATTATGCCGAGGTAGTTGTTCACGCAAGAGGGAATCTTTCAATAAATGATAAAAATATCATTATGAAAGAAGTTGAAGAATTAATCCTTAGCAATACTGCTATAAAAAATAGCTACACAAAAGTTGGTGCATTAAAAAATAACAAAGAACAAGGAACTGATGACATAATAGGTTCTATAAATATAGAATTTATAGAATGGAAAAAAAGATCAGAAACAAACTTAATAATTCAAAGTTTAGAAAAAAAATTTTTGAAAATACCCGGTATTAATGTTGAGATTCTTGAGAAAAAGGATGGTCCACCAAATGAAAAAGATGTTGAAATAGAGATTTCAAATGTCAGTAAAGAAATTTTATTGAATGACTCAAACTTTTTAATTAACTATCTTCAAAATATTAGATGGGTTAAAAATCTTGATACTGGAATAAATGCACCTGGCATTGAATGGCAGTTGCAAATAGATAGAGCCAATGCAGATAAATATGGTGTAGATATTAAACTAATCGGAGATACCATTCAAATGATAACCCATGGTTTAAAAATTACAGATTTTATGCCTGAAGATAATGACGAAGAAGTGGATATTGTTGTTAAATTTAGTGAAAAATATAGAACATTAAATGAATTAGATAATATAGAAATTAATGGTAAAAATGGTCCAGTTGCACTTAGTCTTTTTGTAGAGCGCAAACCAAAACTCAAAGTAGGAAGGATTAATAGGACTGATTCTATGAATTCAGTAAATATTATGTTTGATATAGAAGACAATTTAAACGTAAATAAAAAAGTTTCTGAGTTAACTAATTGGCTTAAAACAAATGAAAAATATGTCGGTTCAACAATTAAATTTAGAGGTCAGGAAGAAGATCAAGAAGAAGCAAAAAAATTTTTATTTAAAGCTTTT